>JALHUG010000172.1 GCA_022866185.1 Dehalococcoidia bacterium | reverse complement strand
GGGCTCTTCGGCCCCATCAACTGTTCGGGCTCCGGCAGGCGGGAGAGACGTGACGACCCAGCTGAGCCACGGTCTTGCTAGACCCAGGACGATTCGATCTGTCACGTCTGCTTCCCGGAAACAAGATACAAGGACGAGCGGGGACTCATGGTTCGACTGGCTCACCATGAGCGGCTCAAGCGGTAGCTGCCTCCCGACCTCTGTGCTAGAATGCAGGGTACTGCCAGGCAGTGCTATGGACCTCGGTTTAAGGGGCAAAGCAGCCATCGTCACCGGCGCCAGCCGTGGCATCGGCCGGGCTATCGCCCTGGGCCTGGCCGAGGAGGGCTGCGATGTCGCCCTCTGCGCCCGCGGCCAGGAGACGCTGGCGGAGACGGCGAAGGAGATCGAGGCCAAGGGCGTGCGCGTCCTGGCGCTGGTGGCCGACATCACCAAGGCCGAGGACATGGAGCGGCTGGTGCAGGCCACCGCCGACGCCTTCGGTCGCATCGATATCCTGGTGAACAACGTGGGTGGCTCGGTGGCCGCCGATTCGGACGAGGCCTGGCAGTCCACCTTCCAGACGATCTTTCTGACAGCCGCCCGTGCCACCCGCCTGGTCATCCCCCATATGCAGCGCGCGGGCAGCGGGACGATAGTGCACATCGCCTCCATCTGGGGCCGCGAGTCGGGAGGCATCCCCACCTACAACGCCATGAAGGCGGCCATGATCAGCCACGCCAAGATGATGGCCCTGGAGCTTGCTCCCCACAACATTCGGGTGAACTCGGTGGCTCCCGGCAGCATCAGCCACCGCGGCGGCTCCTGGTGGCGTCGCCAGCAGGAGGACCCAGAAGGCATGGCCCAGTTCGTGCGGCAGAACATCCCCATGGGGCGCTTCGGCACCGCCGAGGAGGTGGCTAATGTGGTGGTCTTCCTGGTCTCAGAGCGGGCTAGCTGGGTGACCGGCGCCTGCATCAACGTGGACGGCGGCCAGAGCCGCTCCAATATCTGAGCGACCGGAGGGAAGAGCATGAGGTGCGAATCTGCAAGCCGCCGCATAGCCGCTGGCACGGCCTTGGCCCTGCTCGTCTTCGTCTTGGCAGCCGTAGCTCTGGCAGCCTGCGGCGGCGATGAGGAAGAGAAGACCACCCCCACAGCCGCTGCCACGGCCACCCCTACAGCCACCCCGAGGGCAATGCCTACACCCGCTCCCACCTCCAGCACGGCGTTGGCCACTGCCACGGCTGCTGGCACGGCCACCCCTGCGGCCAGCCCGACACCCATGGCGGGAGCTATCGTCACCCCCGCGCCACCTCCCCCATCCACAGCGAGGCCAGCCCCGACTCAATGGCCCAGGCCTTCGCCACTGGCCCCGCCGCCATTGACACCCCCACCCCCTATCACGCCTTCACCACCGCCTCCGCCGGGATGGACGCCCTCACCCCCCGGGCCGCCGCCGCTGGCGCCCTCCTGGCAGACCTCTGCTCCCAGGGAGCCGGTGCCCGCCGGCGAGGCGGTGGAGCTCGGCATCAGGAACGAGAACGGCACCCCCGGCGAGACCTACGCCATCGGGGTGCAGGTGAACCTGCCGGACGGCTCGTATGTGAACATAGAGACGGAGGTCGTTGGCGACGAGTGGACGTACGGCCCCTTCGACCAGACCGACCTCTCAGGCACCTACACCGTCTACTTCGGCGTGCCCCAGAGCGACGTCATATACGCCGAGGATTCCTTCGAGGTGTACGGAGCGGGGCCACCGCCGGCAGACGACTTCACTACCCTGACCTGGCAGACCTCGATCCCCAGAGAGCCGGTGGCCATCGGCGAGGTGGTGGAGCTAGGGCTGCGCAACAAGTACGGCGAGCCAGGCGAATGCTACACCTTCGTGACGGAGGTATACGACCCGCTGGGAGAGTACGCCGCGGCGTATGGCCCCGTCTGCGCCGACGAGTGGGCGGACTTCACCTACGAGGACACGTACCTATCCGGCACCTACGACGTCTACTTCTCCATAGAGGGCCAGCTCATCGCTCAGGACTCCTTCGAGGTGAGCGAGTGGTAGAGCCATAGCTGGTTCATGATTGGTAGGCTCTGGCTTCCCGGGTTCCCACACAACCCCCCCGACAGGTCGGGGGAGGCATGGGGAGGCGAATCTGATGCCCCCGCCTTCAGGCGGGGGTCGGGAATCAGGCCACCAACGGCTAACCGGCCTCGGCGAGCCCCATTTCTAGACACACGTCCCACCACCCGTCTAGACTAGGAAGCGACATGAAGGTTCACATCCCCTACGGACGCCAGGGCCTGGAGGTGGAGCTGCCGGAGCAGGCCCAGGTGCTCCTGCCCAAGCGCGTGCCAGCCTTGGCCCGGCTGGAGGAGGCCGTGCGCCAAGCCCTGCGTCAGCCCATCGGCTCGCCACCGCTGGCGGAGCTGGTACGCCCCGGCCAGAGGGTGGCCATCGTGTTCAGCGATGTCACCCGGCCGACGCCCAACCACATCCTCCTCCCCATCATCCTCAGCGAGCTGGCAGCGGCAGGCGTGGCGAGCCAGGACATCGTCTTGGTTAACTCCACCGGCATGCATCGCCCCAACACCCGCGAGGAGCTGATAGCGATGCTGGGGCAGGAAGTCGTCGACCGCTACCGCATCGTTCAGCACGACGCTAGAGACAAGAGCCAGCAGGTCTTCCTCTCCAAGAACGCGCGCGGGGCGGAGATCTGGGTCAATGGTGACTACGGGCGGGCCGACGTCAGGATCCTCACCGGCTTCGTGGAGCCCCACATCTTCGCCGGCTACTCCGGCGGCGGCAAGGCCGTCCTGCCGGGCATCACTGGCACCGAGATCATCATGAGCAACCACGGCGGCCCCATGCTTGCCCATCCCAGGGCCACCTGGTGCCAGGCGAAGGGAAATCCCATCTTCGAGGAGATACGTGAGGTCGCTCTGGCCACGCAGCCCGCCTTCATCCTGAACGTCAGCCTGAACGAGCGCAAGGAGGTCACGGGCGTGTTCGCCGGCGAGATGGTCCAGGCCCACGATGCCGGCATCGCCTTCGCCGAGAGGGCCTATGTGCAGCCCCTGCCGCAGCGATACGATATCGTGGTGGCCAGCAATATGGGCTATCCAGCCGACATCAATCTCTACCAGTCGGTCAAGGGGATGTCGGTGGCTGCCCAGGCGGTGAAGGAGGGTGGGGCTATCATCCTGGCCACCGAATGCGCCGATGGCCTGGGCCAGGCTCACTTTGCCGAAATGCTTGCCTGGCGCCAGACTCCCCAGGAGCTCCTGGCCATGCTGCTGCAACCGGGGTTCGCTGAGCTAGAGCAGTGGGCGATACAGTGCCAGGTCATGGTGCAGGCCAAAGCCGACCTTTACCTCTATTCTTCTCTGGGCCCCGAACAGACGAAAAGAGCCCACCTGAAGTACTGCCCGGACATTGGCGAAACGGTGGCCACTCTGTCTGAGGATTTCCAGCGCAAGAACGGCCGCAGAGAGCCCACCATTCTGGTGCTACCCTTCGGCCAGCTTGCCGTGCCGCGGGTAGGGGTCTAAGCTGTTCTATCACCGAGTTGCAGCGACACCCGGGCGTAGTGTGCCATCTGGAGTGAGACCCTTCGCTCTGCTCAGCAACTGTCTTGCTTGTCAAGGTTAGAGTGCATGATCCTGCAAGCTCCAAGGGGTTTGATGGCGAATCATCG
>JALHUG010000171.1 GCA_022866185.1 Dehalococcoidia bacterium | reverse complement strand
CGATGATTCGCCATCAAACCCCTTGGAGCTTGCAGGATCATGCACTCTAACCTTGACAAGCAAGACAGTTGCTGAGCAGAGCGAAGGGTCTCACTCCAGATGGCACACTACGCCCGGGTGTCGCTGCAACTCGGTGATAGAGAACCCTAGTCTTCCCTCTTCCGCAGGCCGGGCTCCGTCATCGAGGCGGGGTCGAGGGCGCGCCGCAGGTCCTCGTCCGATAGCCCCGTGCGCTCCCGTGCCACCTCCCGAATGGTGCGCCCGCTGCCTGCCGCCTCCTTGGCTATCTCCGCCGCCGCGTCGTAGCCGATGATGGGGGCCAGCCCCGTTGCTATACCAAGCCCCTTCTCAACCAGCTCCGGCCCCCTCTCCGTGGCCTGGAGACCATCTACGCAGCGCTCGGCGAAGTTCCTGGCCGCCGCCGCCAGCAGCTCGATGGACTGGAGAAGGTTATAAGCGGCGACGGGCATCATCGTGTTGAGCTCGAAGAAGCTGCGCTGGCCAGCGAGGGCCACCGTCGCATCGTTGCCCATCACCTGGGCGCAGACCTGGATCAGCGCCTCGGGGATAACCGGATTGACCTTTCCAGGCATGATGGAGCTTCCCGGCTGAACCTCCGGCAGGGTCAGCTCGCCGAGGCCGGCTCGTGGGCCCGAGGCCAGCCAGCAGATGTCGCTGGCGATCTTGAACAGGGCGATGGCGGCCGCTCTCAGCGCCCCGCTGCACCCGACGACGGCATCGAGGTTGCTCTGGGCCTGGAAGTGGTTATCGGTCTCGCGGATCGCCAGGCCGGTGGCCGCCGACAGGCGCTCGCATACCTGCGCCGCGAACAGGGGATGGGTGTTGAGGCCGGTGCCCACCGCGGTGCCGCCCAGGGCAACCTCCTCCAGCTCCGCCGCCGCGCTTTCCAGCCGCCGGAGGGATCGCTCCACCTGCCCCGCATAGCCCAGAAACTCCTGGCCCAGGCGAATGGGCGTGGCATCCTGGAGGTGCGTGCGCCCGGTCTTGACCACCGGCCAGAGCTCCTTCGCCTTGGCCGCCAGTGACGCCTGCAACGCGCTCAGCGCCGGTACAAGCTCCTCCCGTATCGCCAGAAGCGCCGAGAGGTGGATGGCCGTGGGGATGACATCGTTGGACGACTGCCCGAGGTTGACGTGATCGTTCGGATGCACCAGCTTCGCCCCCCGCCGGCCTCCCAGAAGCTCCGCCGCCCTGTTGGCGATCACCTCATTGGCGTTCATGTTGGTGGAAGTGCCTGAGCCCGTCTGGAAGACATCGACCACAAACTGGTCATCGAGACGCCCCTCGGCGACCTCGTCGGCGGCGCGAGCGATAGCTTCGGCGAGCCGCGGCTCCAGAAGGCCAAGCCCTGCGTTTACCTCAGCCGCGCTGCGCTTGATCAGCCCCAGGGCGCGGATGAACCGCCGCGGGAAGCGCAATCCGCTGATGGGGAAGTTGAGGACAGCGCGCATCGTGGACGCGCCGTAGTAGGCATCCTCTGGGACCTGCACTGGCCCCATGGAATCACGCTCCGTTCGGGTCCTGTTGGCTGCGCCCATGCTGCTATCCCTTATCCCTTCAAGGCCGCCAGTTCCTTGCTCAGGAAGACAACGTGGCCCATTTCCTGCTTGATGATGGCGTCGACCCTAGGCTTAATCGGCCCTTCCGGAACCATATCCTTTATCCCCAGGTAGAAAACGATGGCGTCCTTTTCCAGCCCGATAGCCGTCCTCAGAATCTCCTCCACCGTCTCTTTCCCCGTCAGCCGCTCGGACGGGTCGGCGGTCACATCGAAGAGCTGTCCGCCTGCCATTCCCCCGAGATACCAGGCCGCTTCCCCGTAGGGGTCAGGAACCGTCGTCTCCCGCTCTTGGGGCGGCAGCTCCGCCCTCATGGCAGCGAAGGCTTTTTGGTGCCCATCTTCTATGATGGCCAGATCGAGCAAGAGGTCACGAGCGCGAGCGTCGGTAAATCCCTGCGACGCCCGTCGATAGAACCGCGCCCCGTTCCTCTCGATCTGCTCCGCTATTTGGAGAACCTCGTCGGCACTGAAGGGGATGCTCATCCTGCGCCTCCTTCCGCTGTCGCAGCCGGCGGAACGAATACGCGCTGCGCCAGCTCGCGGTCAATCATGAACAGCGCGCTGGAGTCAGCATCCACCAGCTTGAGCTTCCGCACCACCTCATCGGCGGATGCCTCCTCCTCCACCTGCTCAGCGACAAACCACTGAAGGAAGTTGGTGGTGGCATGGTCTCTTGTTTCGACCGCCAGGTCAACCAGCTTGTTGATCATGCCGGTGACCTTCTGCTCGTGCCGGTACACGTCCCCGAAAACTGCCAGCGGCGAATCCCACTGCGAGGGCGGGGCCTCAATCGGCTGCAGCACGACCCTGCCGCCGCACTCGTTGACGTAGTCGTAGAACTTCAGCGCGTGCGCCAGCTCTTCTTGCCACTGCACACGCATCCAGTTCGCGAAGCCAGCCAGGTTCACCGACTGGAAGTGAGCGGACATCGACAGGTAAAGGTAGGCTGAGTAGATCTCCGCGTTGATCTGCTTGTTGATGGCCTCCTGCATTCTCTGATCAATCATGGCGAGTACCTCCTTCGCTCTCCTCTTGCCAGCCGCCGTTTCGATGGCTCATACCCCTTGGCAGCGGGGACACACTCCGTAGAACTCAAAGTTCTATCACATCCCGCGCGCTTGTCAACACAGGGTGAGCATGACCGCCGAAACACCTCGCTCACCGTGAGCCCGTTCAGATGCTTCCCGTACATCTGCTCGCTCTCAGCGCAGGCGCGTGGTATGCTAAAAGGTGGCTGCTCAGTTAGATAGTAGGCGAGGTTGAAGACAATTCGCGCTCTTGTCCTCGGGCTCCTCGCCCTGCCCACGCTCATCGCCATAGCGGCGCCCACGCCTGCCACCTATACCACCCAGGTAGTCGAGACCTGGGTGACCGCTCCCAATGGCAACCATCTCTACACCCGCATCGTCCAGCCGGTGCCCGCCCTCTACCCAGGCCAGCGCTTCCCTAGCCTCATCACCATCCCCGGCGGGACCGGCGCCGGCGCTCCCCTGGCCGATAACCCCCGCTATCGCGACCTTGCCGACGATGGCTTCATCGTCGTTGCCTTCAACCCCGAGGG
>JALHUG010000170.1 GCA_022866185.1 Dehalococcoidia bacterium | reverse complement strand
GCGGCTCCCCTTGAGCTTGCCCCACTGCGGGCCGGTGACGGCCAGGAAGGGCCGGCCGTCGGAGTGGGCGGCATCGGGCACGTAGTAGACGCCGTGGCCGTGGCGGTCGAAGACGTCCTCGTGGCGGAGCGTGCCAGCCACCAGCCCTTCGCTGAGGGATTCGATCTCCTGGGCGCTGAGAAGGTTGGTGTGGTGCTCGAACAGCGAGTAGATGTGAGCGCCCCGCAGGTGGAAGCCCAGGGCGTGCATGTTGCCCAGGTTGATGACGAGCTGCTCGTCCTGCTGGGCGACGGTGGGGTCCTGCAGGGCGCCGAGGGCGGCGGCCGGCCCGGTGTCCAGCAAGACGAGGGGCACGTCCGTATCCACACAGCCCAGCATGGCGCGAGCGCGGGTCAGGTAGGCGGGCAGCTCGCCCGGCAGGTAGGCAAAGGCGCGCAGGTCGTTGCGCCCTTCCACCACCTGCCGCAGGTGCTCGAAGCGGAAGAGGCGGTCGGAGTACCCGGGGGGCGCCGCGCCGTGGTCGAGGCAGGCCAGGGCCAGGCCGTCGAAGTCGCTGTCCACCTCGAAGGCAGCCAGGGCGCGGCGGATGGCGTCCAGGTTGAGGTCGGCCATCTCGATCGGGCGAGCGTCGCCGAAGCGCCTGGCCTCGTCCTCAGAGACGATGATGACGCCCATGCCCTGCACCACATCCAGGTCGTCGTCGAAGGTTCGGGCCGCGTCGGGGGTGGCGTAGGCCTTGAGGCCGGCATTCAGGTGCTCGTCGAGGGCGCGGTGGCAGGGGCCGCCGCCCATGGTGACGCCGGTGAGGACGATGGCGCGGCCCTCGCCGGTGGCCTGGCGGATGCGGCCGGCGGCGATCTGGGTGGCCGAGGGCATGATGAGCTTGAGGCAGCTCTCAGGCGGCAGGGAGGAGTCGAAGAGGAGGATGTCCTGGGTGCCGGTGCCGGCATCAACGGCTAGTATGCGCATCAGTTCTCGTCTCTAGGTTGTCGTGTCAGTAATAACATCCCTGCGGATTGAAATCCGCAGCTTGCATGGAGGCTGCGGGTTTTAACCCGCAGAGAGCAACCACGTCTGACAGATCAACTGTAGTATAATCATGGTTCAAAGGTTCCTCCCCGGCGAACGTGCCCATGGGGCACTGCCTTCGGGCTAGCCGGGGAGGTCGCTTTCTACGCCAGGTGCCGAGCGGCGAACTCGCGGACCCACCCGAGCATGTCGGCAACCTGCTTCTTGGTATACTCGCTATAGCGGCCGTGAGCCGCGTTGTTGCGCAGATCGGCCCACGCGATGATCTGCTTGTGGTACATACCGCTGTACGCTGGCGGCTTGTGGTGCTTGGCGAGCTTGTCGTTTAGGGTGCCGATCTTGTCCTGCCTGTCGGTGGGGATGCTCCGGACCTCGCACATCTTGCGCAGGGTTGACTCCAACACGGCGCCAGCTAGCATCGCTGCCGGGTCCCTGAACCCTTGCTCCAGGAGATAGTCCGCTTGCTCGAGGAAGTTCTCGAATGCGTCAGCCGTGATTAGTAGGTCTCTGCTTACGAGAAGTCCTGCATCCCAGTCCTCTCGAAGGGACTCGAGGATTCCGACGCAGCGTTCCAGCTCAGCGGCCCATGAGCAGGTGCCAATGGCATCGGCGAAGGCTGAGTAGTATTCGCTCTCGCGGCCTACGGTATTGGCGATGAGATTTCGGCTGCTGGCAGCCCACCCCTGGAGAGCGCGCTTGTCAGGTATGTACTTGTCCGCAGCCCACTCCGAACTCCTTGCAGTAGCGTGCAGTCTGTCGCCCACCTCGATGAGCTGGCCGAGTCTTTCTCGAGCGGCGTCTTCTTTCATGCTGAAAGCCTTCCCTACCATGTCCCGATCCGCTCTAGCCCTCCCACGTACCCCCGCAGCACCTCCGGCACGACCACCGAGCCGTCGGCCTGCTGGTAGTTCTCCAGGATGGCGATGAGGGTTCGCGGCAGGGCCAGGGCGGAGCCGTTCAGCGTGTGGGGGAACTCCGGCCGCGCCCCCTTCTCGCGCCGGAAGCGGATGTTCGCTCGCCGCGCCTGGAAGTCGCCGCAGTTGGAGCAGGAGCTGACCTCCAGCCACTCGCCGCAGCCGGGCGCCCACAGCTCGATGTCGAAGGACATGAGCGAGGTGAAGCCCAGGTCGCCGGTGCAGAGCTGGACCACCCGGTGGGCGATGCCCAGGGCGCGGCAAACCTCCTCGGCGTGGTTCACCAGGGCTTGCAGCTCCTCCCCCGACCTCTCCGGCTGGCAGAACTTGTACAGCTCCACCTTATCGAACTGATGGCCCCGCTTGATGCCCCGCACATCGCGGCCGGCGCTCATCTTCTCGCGGCGGAAGCAGGGGGTGAAGGCGACGTAGTGCAGGGGCAGGGCATCCGGCTCCAGGATCTCGTCGCGGTGCATGTTGGTCAGGGGCACCTCGGCCGTGGGGACGAACCAGAAGTCCTCCTCGGCGTCGTGGTACATGTTCTCCCGCAGCTTGGGGAGCTGGCCGGCCCCCCACATGCAAGCCTCGCGCACCATGAACGGCGGGTAGACCTCGCTGTAGCCGTGCTTCTGGACGTGCAGGTCGAGCATCCAGGCGATGAGCGCTCGCTGGAGGTGGGCGCCCGCGCCCTTGAGCAGGTAGAAGCGCGAGCCGGAGAGCTTGACCCCACGTTCGAAGTCGATGATGCCCAGGCGCTCGCCCAGCTCCCAGTGGGGCCGAGGCTCGAAGTCGAAGGCGCGCGGCTCGCCCTCCGTGCGGACGACGACGTTGTCCTCCTCGCCCTCGCCCAGGGGCACCTTGGCGTCAGGGATGTTGGGTAGCTGGAGGAGGAAAGCGTTCAGGCGCTCCTCCACCCCTCCCAGCTCTCCCTCCAGCTCCTCGATGCGCTGGCTGACCTGCCGCATGCGCTCCAGGAGCTCGTCGTGGCGGGCCACCGCCTGCTGGTAGTCGGCGGCGGCCTGGCTGCTCTTGCCCTGCTCCTTGATGATGCGATTGAGCTGGCCCATCTCTCCGCCGGCGGCGTTGCGCTCGGCTCGCAGGGCCTCCACCTCCTGGAGGAGGCGGCGCCAGTGGCCGTCGAGGCCCAGGATGTCGTCCAGGGGGGCTTCCGTGTGGCGGTCGGCGAGGGCCTTGCGCACGGCGTCGGGGTTCTCACGGACGAAGGCGAGGCTTAGCATAGCTGGCATCATCCTCGCAGGTCGCGGGCCAGACGAAGGGCCACGAAGGCTAGCATGCGCACGTCACCGCCTACTCCCTGCTCCTGAGCTGGGCATTGTTCTCGCTACCGCGGGTTGAAACCCGCGGCATGGCATAGCTCGCCCAGGCTGCAGGCTTCAGTCGGCCGTTGCCCCGCTGAGACCACTGAGAAGGTGCCACCTGCTACTCCCTGCTCCTGAGCTGGGGGAAGAGGATGACCTCTCGTATCGACTGCTGGCCGCTGAGGGCCATCACCAGCCGGTCGATGCCCACGCCCAAGCCGCCGGTGGGAGGCATGCCGTGCTCCAGGGCAACGAGAAAGTCCTCGTCCACCCTCTCTGCCTCCTCGTCGCCCTGGAGCACGGCATGCCTCCCACCGGTGGCCTGGGCCTGGGCATCGACCGGCTGGTGATGATCCTCAGCGGCCAGCAGTCGATACGAGAGGTCATCCTCTTCCCCCAGCTACGGAGCAGGGAGTAGCAGATGGCACCTTCTCAGTGGTCTCACCTGGGCGAGCCGT
>JALHUG010000169.1 GCA_022866185.1 Dehalococcoidia bacterium | reverse complement strand
TCTAGCAGGCGGAATTCGGTGGGCGTCAGGGTCACGCTGACGCCCTCGCTCGACAGGGCAAACAGGCCGCGATCCAGCGATAGGTCGCCAACGGTCAGCGTCTTCGGAATGGCCATTGTGGGCGGCCCCAGCAGCCGCTTCAAGGTTTGCTCAACCTCCGAGCAGAGAAAGGGCTTGCCCACCAGAGTGTCACGGCCTATTCTCATAGGGAGTGAGTCGGGTAGCCATCGGAAGGACGCTGGCGCAAGAAACAGGGTGGGCACGTCTTCGCAACGAGGGTCCTGGCGCAGCCAATGGCAGAAGTCTTGAGCAGACATGTCAGGCACAGCGGTGTCGAAGATGATGGCATCTACCGTCAGAGTGTGCAAACTGCGCAACGCTTCAGTAGCACTGGCAGCCAGAACAACGTCATATCCTTTAGCGGCCAGATGCTGAGAAGCCGACTGGCCGACGTTGCCGGTGCCGGAGACAAACAAGACAGTAGACATGGCAAGGTAGGAGAACACCCCATTTTAGCACTATTGTCAAGTGGCACTAGAAACACGACACAAGAGGGCGCTGGAAGAAATCGCTTAGAACGATGATGCGTTTGACAAGACACCTCCGCCGGCCCAGGTTGCGACGAAGGCGAAAAGTTCCCATCCTCTGGCCCATGCTGATCCTGCTCGCGGCCTTCGTCGGCTTTGTCTACTTCTTCACCGACGGCGGGACGGCAGGCACTGCCACCCCCGGACCATTCGACTCGCCAACGCCTTTGCTGCAAACACCCACACCGACTCCTCCCCCTTTCACCCACCCCAACCCGCAGTCGCTGGAGCAAGCCACGCTGGAGAAGGTCATCGATGGCGATACCATTGATGTCCTGATCGGCGGCGAGCCCCAGCGGGTGCGCTACTACGGCATCGACGCCCCCGAAGAGGGTGACAAGTGCTACGAGGAGGCCACAAAACGAAACCGCGAGCTATTGGGCACGACCATCAGGCTAGAGGCCGACGCCCGCAACGAGGACGAGTACGGCCGCCTGCTTCGCTACGTCTTCACCAATGACGGCGTATCAGTCGATGCCGCCCTGGTCAACGAAGGGCTGGCCAAAGCCTGGCGCGAGGACGGACGCTACCTCGCTCGCCTCACAACCCTCGAACTCTACGCCCACGAAAACGGCATCGGCTGCCTCTGGAAGTAGGCTCCCGCCAGCCCGGGACGCTGCAACGAGGTCTAGCATTATGTCAGCGCGCTGGCCTCTGCCCGAATGCGCTGGATGGCCTCCTCGATGTCAGCGCGCTCGATGCCGTAGTGGGTGACCAGGCGCAGCCGCTGGCCGCCCATGTAGGTGACCAACACGCCTGCCTCTCTCAGACGGCCCTGGAACTCGACGGCAGGGATGCCTTCGACTTGTAGGATTACCATGTTGCTTTGGCCAGACGCCGGATCCAGGCGAAGCGAGGGCAAGCCGGCCAGGCCCTGAGCCAACAGCCTGGCGTTGTCGTGGTCCTCCTGCAGGCGGTCGATCATGCTGTCCAGGGCGACGATGCCCGCCGCGGCGATGATGCCCGCCTGGCGCATGCCGCCGCCCACCATCTTGCGGTACTTGCGCGCCCGCTCGATGAACTCGCCGCTGCCGCAGAGGAGAGAGCCGACCGGACAGGCCAGGCCCTTGCACAGGCTGAAGGCCACCGAGTCGGCATGGCTGGCCAGGTTGGCCGCTGGCATACCCAGAGCCACGGCAGCATTGAAGATGCGAGCGCCATCCAGGTGGACAGGAATGCCCGAGCCATGGGCCACCTGGGCCACCGCCTCCATGTCGGCTTCGCTGAGAACGGCCCCGCCGCAACGGTTGTGGGTGTTCTCCAGGCATACCAGCCCCGTCCGGGGGTAATGGATGTTGGGAAGGCGAATGGCCTCCTCCACGTCTTTGGGGTGCAGACGACCGCGGCTATCGTTAGGGATCGTCCGCAGCTCCAGGCCGCCCAGGGCAGCCGCTCCCGCCACCTCGTAGTGGAAGATATGGGCCTCATGGCCCAGGAGCACCTCATCGCCCCGCTGGCAATGAGTGAGCAAGGCCACCAGGTTGCTCATCGTGCCGCTGGCCGTAAGCAGAGCCGCCTCCTTGCCCAACTTCTCGGCGGCCATGGCCTCCAGGCGATTGACCGTGGGGTCCTCGCGCCAGACGTCGTCGCCCAGCTCGGCCTCGGCGATGGCCTGGCGCATGGCCGGCGTGGGCAAGGTGATGGTGTCGCTTCTGAGGTCAACAACTCTGCTTGTCATCACGCACCCTGTGCCTCGCCAGAGGCGATTGGGCCTCCGGCGCAAACAAGGGGCCGGCGTCCGGCCCCTCGGCGAAAACCCCTG
>JALHUG010000168.1 GCA_022866185.1 Dehalococcoidia bacterium | reverse complement strand
TGGCTGCGTGCAGCTTACCGCGCCGGCTCCGTTCCAGGATCTTCGCCCGTTCGTACTCGGCCACCATCCCCTGCACCTGCAACAGCAGGCTATCCTCCGGACTGTCCCCCACCCCGTGGTTCAGGAAAACGACCTCGACGGCGCACCGGCTCAACTCATCGATCAGCAGCACCTGGTACGCATACTTGCGCGCCAATCGGTCAGGCGAGTGCACGTACAGCCGATCGACACACCCCGCCGCCGCCATGTCCCGCAGCCTCTCCAGCCCCGGTCGTACCAGCGTCGCCCCGCTGTACCCTTCATCGACGAACTCCAGCTCCGCTTCAATCCGCAGCCCCTCCTCCGCCACCCGTCTTCTCAGTGCCTCCATTTGACTGTCGATCGTTCCCGCCTGTGCTTGTTGTTCCGAGGAGACCCGCGCGTACAGCGCTGCTCGCACCGTGCCCGAGCTCATGCTAACCTCCCCACCGCTACGGTGAAAGCCGAGGCTTTCTGCCGACGGTCCATCTCGCCATCGGCCCCTGCCCCGAGCCCCTTCCTGACTACCGGCACTGCGATCGCGTACGCCTGCGCCGCCCACTCCATCTCATGCCGAGATCTCGTGAACTCCCGGCGAATGACCAGTGGGCCTCTTTGTCGATACCTATCCTCCCTCTCCATCGTGAATCCCCTCCCGTGTTCACGAAGATTCGTTGGAGCCAGCGCTGAGGTCGCCGAAGCCACTGCCGTACGACGGCCTCAAGGTGCTCCTGGGGATCACTCCTACCACACCGAGGATGGAGTTTGCAACATTGTTGGCGGGGTGATATCGCCACTGCTGAGCAACATCTACCTCCATGAAGTGCTGGACAAGTGGTTTGAAGAGGTAGTGAGGTCACGCCTGAAGGGAAAAGGATTTCTCATTCGTTACGCTGATGACGGGCTTTTATGTTTTGAGAATGAGGAAGATGCCCGGAGGGTGATGGAGGTACTACCGAAAAGATTCGAGAAGTACGGGCTCACGATTCACCCCGAGAAAACCAGGCTGGTGATGTTCGTAAGACCCGAGAGCGAACCTCGCGAGAAACGCGAGACATTCAGCTTCCTTGGGTTCATGCACTACTGGGGGAAGTCTCGTAAAGGGAACTGGATCATCAAGCGGAGCACCGAGAAGGGCCGCTTCGCCAGAGCGCTCAAGAAAGTGTCGGACTGGTGTAAAAGGAATCGCCATCTGCCGATCAGCGAGCAACACGCCCAGCTCACGCGGAAACTAACGGGTCACTACTCTTACTACGGAATCACCGGAAACTCCCGACTTCTTGCAAACTTTCGATATCAGGTGATTCGGGTATGGCGAAAATGGCTCAGCAGGAGGTCAAGGAGCGGATATATATCGTGGGAGAAGTTCATCCTTCTCATGCGGCGATATACTCTGCCGCCTGTGAGGATCATGCACTCTGTCTACTCAGTGAAACTATGACTTGAAGAACCGCATGCGTTAATTGCGCACGTGCGGGTCTGTGGGGGGTCCGGGCAGGCAACTGCCCGGATCTACCCGGAG
>JALHUG010000167.1 GCA_022866185.1 Dehalococcoidia bacterium | reverse complement strand
GCGATCCCCCAGAGGAGCCAGCCGAGGACGTAGTCCTTCTCGACGATGTCTTCTCTAAGCAGCCACTCAGCGGCTCGCTCACGGAGATCGACGTCGCGAATCATGTCATGCGTAGAACTTGAACGTTTTCACGTAGATGCCAGCGTCGAACCAGCTTGCCCCGGCCTGGTCCCTTGGGATCGAGTTTCGAGTAGCCGGAGCTCTGGCGCGACAGGCATTCCGAGACGAGCCGCGGCGCGTCGATGCGATGTCGCTCAATGAGGAAGCCCAGCCGCTTGTAGACGGTTCGGTTCCCGACGCGCTGAATGTAGCTGAGCAGGTCATCTTCGTTCCGGTGTTCGGAAGCAAAGTAGGCGTCCACCATATCGGCCACATGGCGCATCCCACCTCCGACCGTCGGATCGTCCAACACGTCGACAATCGTACGGCTGGGGTCGGATACATTGACTGGCACGTCCCGGCGCCAGACTCGACGCGTACCGAAGAACTTGGTGTCGGGGATTCCCTTCGCTACATAGGGTGTCCCCTGAATCACACCGTGTCGCGCCCGTATGGTCTTGGCAGTGAATACGACTACGTCTCGGAACAGTTGCTCCGTGAATCCCCAGTGTTCGCACGCGCTCCAACCGCCGATGTAGCACGGCTCGAAGACGCCGCTGAGCACGACCCAGGCGTCCTCGACCCAACTGGCCGGCGACTCTGCTTCCAGTGGGATAGTGAGATACACGCCCGCTCGAAGTCTGACGAGCCATCCCTGGGCCGCCCAGTGGGCAAGGAGCTTTGCCGTCCGCTGCCGATCGAGCTGTAAGGCTGCTGCTGCCTCATCAATGGTGATGGGGCCACGCGTCGCCCGATGCAGCGCGGTGAGGCGACGCCGGTTGCGGGGGGAAATGCCGGCCGGGGACGGAGCGTCTGATGTGGTATATTGCGAGCGCATTTTCTCCAACCTTCTTTGAATTTCTGCACTCCAATTATACCACTCTCCTCAGCCTTGGCCAGCCCCGTGACCTCTGGAGCCGCATGCCTTCATCGACGTGCGCCTAAATCTCTTCAGGGGACCTCCACCGCCGCAAGGGTTCGCCTGATTCGCTCACGCAAAGCCTTCAGATCAACAGCCTACCGAGATGCCAGGCGTTTCCGGGCTGCTGTTCTTCTGTCACAACGCCGTTTGACGCAAAGGAGGATCCATGCTCACCTTCGACCCTGACGCCCGCCGGGCCCGCATCAGCCGCCCAGGCGAGGCGCCCATCGACGGCCAACTGGTCTGCTACTACCCGTGCCCGCGCTGTCCCAACCCAGCTCGGGCCCTCGTCTACCTGGGAGACGCGGCGTTAGCCAGCGAGGTTGTGGCCCAGGCCGAGGACGAGGCGCGCCACCTGGGACTTCTAGCGGTCGGAGCCGGGATCGTCCTCAACGGCGGCCACGGCCACTGGGGCGGCCGCGACTGTCACCTGTCGCTGTGGACGGAGCCGCCCGCCGCTCTCGCCCGCGCTGTCTGGGAGGCGATGCACCAGGGCCTGTACAAGGAAGCGCCGGAGCTGCCGCCGGACGCGACCCGCATCGCCTCGCTGCCCCAGGTCTACCTGGTCGGTGACGCCGTCGGCCGGGAGACGGTTCCGGTCGTCCTGTACCGGCGCTGGTCGAGCCCCAGCGAGCTGGCGGACCGCATCGCCGGCGGCCCCTGGGACACGCGTCGCGAGAGCTATCAGGAATACCAGCGCCGCCGCGAGCGCGCGCCGGAGATGCTGCTCGCCATGCTCAGAGGAAGCGAATGAGGGAGGAACGCCACGATGCCACAGAAGAAGTGGTTCTGGAACGACATCACTGACGCCACCCTGAGGTCCGCCTCAGGCGGATACGACCCCACGGTCAGAGGCCGGTCGCAGGAGATCGCCGACCGGCTCAAGGTGCCCCGGTGGGCCGTCAACCGCCGGGCCGCCGCTCTGGGCCTGAGCCGGCCCAAGGACAGGCCCTGGTCGGCTCAGGGGGAGGCCTACCTTGAGGCGAACTTCCACCACGTTTCGGCGAAGACGCTGGCCCGCAAGCTGGGCCGCTCGCCGACGGCGGTCAAGCTCAAGGCCAAGCGGCTCGGACTGCGCAAGTACGACGAGGGCTACACAGCCTCCTCGCTGGCCGAGGCGCTGGACGTCGACCCCCACTGGGTGCTGGCCCGCATCCGATCCGGCAAGCTCCGCGCCTCGCATCGCCACACCGAGCGCACCGTCCAGCAGGGCGGAGACAGCTGGCTCATCACCGACGAGGCGGTGGTGGAGCTACTCGCGGAGCATCCCTACGACATCGACCTGCGGAAGGTGGACAGCCTGTGGTTCATGGACCTGATTGCGCCGTACCTGCAGCGCGCGGTGGCAGGCAGTCGACGCGCTCAGGCGGCGTGAGTAAGGCTTCGTGAAAGCGTAGTAGTGACAGGGAGGCACAGATGATACCAGCCCGGCACCGAAGTAGACGCCGCGACCGCCGAGGCGCGCCCTGGACAGAGGAAGAGGAGGAGAGCCTGCTTGCCATAGCGCACCTGCCGCCGAGGGCGGTCGCCGACCTTATGCGGCGCAGCTGGCTCGCTTGTAGACGCAGGCTTGCCTACCTGCGGGCGGACGGCAGCACCTCTCCCGGTTCCCGGACTCGACCGGTCGCTTCGCTCCAGCCTGTTCGCCGATTACCAGCATTGGCAACCAGGACGCAACCCGGGCGACAGCGATAGCGTCCCTAGCCCATGGCCCGACTCCAGGCGGTCATCCCCGGCCGCCGATCATACGGCCCAGAAGGCAGGGGAGCGGCAGGCTTAGCCGCTCCCTTGCCTTCATCCAAGACGGAGGAGCTCAGTGGTTGTGTATTTTTGCCCTTGACATAGAACGTATGTTCCCTTTACCATAAGTTAGGCTTTCATTGGGTATCTTGCATCGACGTCAGCCCATGCGTATCGCTTGCCTGAACATCCCACGCTTCGCCATTGAGGTCGAGCGGCAGCGCCGCAACGACGTGGCCACTCGCCTGATCCTCATCGGCGACGCCGCCGTCTTCGACTGCTCCCTGGGCGCGGAGGCCTCGGGCGCAAAGCCTGGCATGCGCATGTCCGAGGCCATCGGCCTCTGCCACCAGGCCGTGGTGCTGCCGCCGGACCTTCCCCACTACCAGCAGCGGTTCGACCAGGTGCTGGACTTCCTGGAGGGCTACAGCCCAGCGGTGGAGGCGGGCGACCCTTCGACCCTTCGACTTCGCTCAGGGCAGGCAGGCTCAGGGCGGGGCCTGGGCATCGCCTTTCTCTCGCTCGACGGCCTTTCGCTGGAGCCGGAGCCCTTAGCCGATGGGCTTATCGCCGGCCTGCACCGGCGCTTCGGCTCCATGGCTGCGGTGGGCATCGCCGGCGGGAAGTTCACGGCGCGCGTGGCCGCCCAGACCACGCGCCCCGGCCTGGCGAAAGCCGTGCCGCCCGGCGGCGAGGCAGCCTTCCTCGCGCCCATCGACGTGGCTCTTCTGCCCTGCTCTCGCGATACCCTGCGCCACCTGGCGCTGTTCGGCCTGCGGACGATGGGAGACGTGGCATCGCTGCCTCTCGGAGCAGTTCAGGCCCAGTTCGGTATCGAGGGAAGGCGCATCTGGGAGCTGGCCCAGGGCATCGATAGGGAGCCCCTGCGCCCGCTGCGACGGGAGGAGTCGATACGGGAGCATCTGGCCTTCTACGCGCCGCTGATCAGCCGCGAGGCGCTCGTAACTGCCGGTCGAGGGCTGATCACCCGCCTGCTGGGACAGCCGGTCATGAATGGGCGGGCCGCCCGCCGCATGACGCTACGAGCCCTCCTCAGTGACGGCCGCTGCTGGGAGAGGGCCATCGTCTTCCGCGAGGCCACCGCCGACCGGGAGCAGATGCTTTGCGTGCTGAAGTCGGCCATCGAGGCGGCGCCCCTGACGGCACCCATCGAGGAGCTGAGCATCGAGCTTTCTGGCTTTGCAGGAGAGACGGGCAAGCAGCAGGGGTTCTTCTCTGGCAATGGCCGCCAGCGCCGCCAGGTGGCAGAGAGCGTTCGCCAGCTCAAGGCCCGCTACGGGCGGTCGCCGGTGCAGCAAGTGGTGGAAATGGAGCCATGGTCGCGCATACCCGAGCGGCGACACGCGCTCATCGACTACGACCCCTGAACCAGCCGCGGCCCATCCGCGTGGAGGCCGGCGAGTCGGGCGAGCCGCAGGCCGTAGTGCTGGAGCGCGAGCGCCTGACGGTGGCCGCGGTGCAGGACCGCTGGCGCATCGACGACGAGTGGTGGCGGGAGCGGCCCGTCTCCCGTCTGTACTACTTGCTGCTGCTGGAGGACGGGCAGGTGGTGACGGTGTATCAGGATCTGATAGGACTACGATGGGCGAGGCAGGCTTACTGAGTGTCTCCCGACCGAAGCCACTGGATCGCCACCAGGTGTTCGACTTGGCGGAAGTCGGGGTCGCCGGTAACAACGGCTCCGCCCAGGCGCTGGGCCAGGGCAGTGGCCAGGCAATCGGCATAAGACATGCGATATCGCGCCTTCAGATGGGCTGCAGCGAGGGCCAGTTCCCGGTTTACATCGAACACGGCAGGCGCGTATTCCTCGATTTTCGCCAGCACCTCCTGGGCTCGCTCCAGGCCGAACACACGCTCCGTCCGGTAGGCCACTTCACCGAGATTGACGGTCGTAATGGCCAGGCCGACCTCGCCGCGTTGCGCGCGCTCAAGCAACTCCCGCGCCTTCAAGCCGCCGGGCTCAGCCTGGAAGAACGCCAGGAGCGCAAAGCTATCGAGAACGGAAAGGGGTGCCTTTTCGCTCACGGCTCCGGCTCAGGCGGCGGCAGGTCGCGCTCTTCTTGTTCTAGTTCCCAGCGTCGATCCTCCAGCAGACCCTTGGTCAGCGAGGGGCCGCCTTTGAGCATCCCGTGCCCTTCGGCGATCGGGTCCCTGGAAGCGGGAACGAGAGCGACCACGCCCCCGTAGTCGACGATGTGCACCTTGTCACCCTTTTTCAGGCCGTACCGCTTGCGAATCTCCTGGGGGATGACCACCCATCCCTTGCCAGACACCGTTGCAGTAGCCATGCCACACCTCTTCGGTAATACCAAATCAGCCATAGTATATACCAATGTCCTTGGTCTGTAAAGCATGACCCCCTACGCCGAACTCCACTGCCACAGCCACTGGTCGCTCCTGGACGGCGCATCCTCCGTGGAGGAGCTGGTGCTGCGGGCGCAGGAGCTGGGCTACGAGGCTCTGGCCCTCACTGACCACGACGGCCTCTACGGGGCGATGGAGTTCGCCCAGACCGCCTCGGCCTTCGGGGTGCGGCCGATCATCGGGGCTGAGGTGACCCTCGCCGACGGCTATCACCTGACGTTGCTCTGCGAGACCCAGGAGGGCTATGCCAACCTGTGTCGCCTCCTCTCGCACGCCCACATGAACAGCCCTCGCGGGCGGCCCGCCCTGGACCCGGCGGTGCTGGCTCGGCACGCCCGCGGCCTCATCGCTCTCTCCGGCTGCAAGAAGGGCGAGGTGCCCTCGCTCGTGGCCGCCGGTCGCTATAAGGAGGCCGAGACGGCGGCACGGCGCTACATCCGCATCTTCGGCCGCGACAGCTTCTTCATCGAGCTCCAGCAGAACCTGGTCTACGGCGATACGGCCCGCATCCGGGCCCTGGTCGCTCTGGCCAAGCGCCTGAGGCTGGAGTACATGGCCACCAACAACGTTCACTACCACGTCCGCGAGCGCCACCGCCTCCAGGACGTGCTGGTGGCCATCAGGAACCGCACCACCCTGGACGCCTCGCACAGCCTGCGGCGGGAGAACTCCGAGTACTACCTGCGGTCGTTCCAGGAGATGGCCCGCCTGTTCGCCGAGTGGCCGGAGGCTCTGGAGACGAGCGTCCGCATCGCCGAGCGCTGTCAGTTCGACCTGACCCGCGACCTGGACTACCGCTTCCCCGAGTACCCTGCACCGGCAGGGGAGACGGCCGACAGCTACCTGGAGAAGCTGTGCTATGATGCCGCCCGTGAGAGATATGGCCGTCTCACGTCGGAGGTGGAGGCCCGTCTGCGGGAGGAGCTGGCCCTGGTGCGTAAGCACGGCCTCTCCGGCTTCTTCCTTATCTATCGCGACCTGCTGGAGCTGGGCCGCCAGGTGGCGGAGGAGGTGCGAGGCAAGGACTCCGCTCGCGCAAGGGCGGGCCTGCCGCCGGGGCGAGGTCGCGGCTCCTCGGTGGGCTCCCTTATCTGCTACCTCATCGGCCTTTCCCACATCGACCCCCTCCAGCACAAGCTCTTTCTGGGCCGCTTCCTCAACGAGGAGATGACCTCGGTGCCGGACATCGACCTGGACTTCCCGCGGGAGATCCGGGAGGAGCTGATCCTGCGGGTCTACGACAGGTTCGGCCCGGAGCACGCTGCCCTGGTCTGCTCCTTCCCCACCTACAAGGTCCGAAGTGCTGTCCGTGATGTCGGCAAGGCCCTGGGCCTGTCCGAGGCCGAGCTGGACAAGCTGGCCAAGCGCTGCGAGGGCGGCCCCGCCCGCGAGCTGGCCGAGGATATGGCCCGCCTGCCCGAGTTCCGCGACAAGTTCGATGCCCCTCTCTGGCGCGACCTGGTGGCCCTGGCCAAAGAGATCGACGGCTTCCCCCGCCACGTCAGTCAGCACGTGGGCGGGATGATCATCTCCTCGCGCCCTCTGCTGGAGCTGGTGCCGGTGATGCCGGCGGCTATGCCCGGGCGGGTGGTCTGCCAGTGGGACAAGGACTCGGTGGACGACGCCGGCTTCATCAAGATCGACTTCCTGGCCCTGGGGATGCTATCGCTGGTCGAGGAGTGCGTGGAGCTCATCGCCGAGCACCACGGGCGCTACGTCGACCTGAGCCGCATCGACTTCACCGACCCCGCCGTCTACGACATGATCTGCGCCGGCGACACGGTGGGAGTCTTCCAGGTGGAGAGTCGGGCCCAGATGCAGATGCTCCCCCGCACCCAGCCTCGTTCAATTGAGGACCTAACGGTGGAGGTGGCCATCGTGCGGCCGGGGCCCATCGTGGGCAAAGCGGTGCACCCTTATGCCCAGCGCCGCCAGGGCCGCGAGCCGGTGACCTACGACCACCCCAGCCTGGAGCCAGTGCTCGAAGAGACGCTGGGGGTCATTCTCTTCCAGGAGCAGGTGCTCCAGGTGGCAATGGCCCTCGCGGGCTTCACCGCCGGTCAGGCCGAGGCCCTCAGGCGGGCCATGAGCCGCAAGCGCTCGCGGGAGGCGATGGAGAGCTTGTGGCGCCAGTTCCGCATCGGCGCTCTGGAGAACGGGGTGGACGAGAAGACGGCTCGCACCGTCTTCGGCAAGCTCCTGGGCTTCGCCGAGTTCGGCTTCCCCAAGAGCCATGCCGCTGCTTTCGCCCTGCTGGCCTATCAATCGGCCTGGCTCAAGAAGTACTATCCGGCCGAATTCTACTGCGCTCTGCTTAACGCCCAGCCGATGGGCTTCTACCCACCGCACGTGCTCACCAAGGACGCCCAACGCCACGGCATCGAAGTGCTGTCGCCGGATGTTAGCCGCAGCGGTGCCCGGTGCACGGTGGAGGAGGGAGCGGTGCGCATCGGCTTCGCCTATGTGCAGGGTCTCGGCCAGGAGGCGGCGAGGGCGGTCGAGGAAGAGCGACGGCAGAACGGGCCCTTCCGTTCGCTGTCGGATTTCGTCCGGCGGGTCAGGCTTAAGCGGGAGCCCATCGAGAACCTGATCTCGGTGGGTGCCTTCGATCAGTTCGGTCTGAACCGGCGAGAGCTCCTGTGGCAGCTGGGGCTGCTCTATCGCCCGTCCAACGGCCAGCTTGCCCTGCCCCTGCCTGTCGAGCAGGACATGGTGGCTCTGCGCGAGATGACCGACTGGGAGCGCATGGCTGCGGACTACGGCATTCTGGCTCTCTCGCCGCACTACCACCCGATGGGCCTCATACGGCCTCACCTCCACGAAGGCATCGTCTCCACCGCTTGCCTTGAGCGCCTGCCCGATGGCACGCAGGTGGAGGTGGCAGGGCTGGTGGTCTGCCGCCAGCAGCCGATGACGGCTAAGGGCTTCGTCTTCATGCTGCTGGAGGACGAGTTCGGGATGGCTAACATGGTGGTAAAGCCGGACCTCTACGAACGCTACCGCAGCCTGGTGCGGGCCGAGCCCTTTGTGCTGGTGAGCGGCGAACTGCAACGGCGGGACGGAACCACGAATGTGATCGCGCAGGACTTTTCGGCGCTGCGGGTGCCGCGCTCCCTTACCGCGCCGCCACCCTACAGCTTCCGCTGAGTCCACCCCTGCGCCGCCGTCTCAGGTCTCGGGGTCGACTGCCTGGCCGATCTGGGGTGCTATCATGGCGTTGTGCAAACGAAACAGGAGATCCGCGAGCGCATCTGGGAGATGTTTCAGCGCCCGGGCGTTGCCCGTTTCCTTGGCGCTGGCGGCGAGTGAGAGGAACGTCCAGGACCCAGTGGTTCCACAGACTGTTCTATAATGCTTGAAAGAGCCAGGTCGGGCCCAGAGCCTCGGCAACTACGGCTACGGAGAAGAGGGTATGACCGACTACCGCCCTTCGTGGGATGAATACTTCATGAAGATAGCGGAGGATGCCTCAACCCGCTCCAATTGTCTGCGAAGGAAGGTTGGAGCGCTCATAGTGAAGCAGAGGAACATCATCAGCACTGGCTACAACGGCACGCCTATGGGGGTGAAGAATTGCTTTGAGGGCGGCTGCCCTCGCTGCACATCAGACGTTGAACCCGGCCAAGGCTACGATACATGCATCTGCGTTCACGCTGAAGCCAATGCCATACTCCTGGCTGCCAGACACGGCAACGCAACCGATGGCGGAGTTTTGTACACCACAGTTCGCCCTTGCTTCTCCTGCCTGAAGGAGGCCGTCCAAGCAGGAATCAAGGAGATCGTCTATGAAGCCAAGGACGCCTACGAAGGACTCTTGGAAGAGGCCTATCAGGCGCTTGTGCTCGACTCGGAGCTAGCCTTGCGGCAGTTCGTCCGCCAGGCAAGCTAGGCGCGCATCGGCTGTGCCCAACCACCATCTTGGGGCTATGGGGTGATCACCTGCCGACGGAGCAGAGAATCGCGGAACGGCCGATACCCTCCATTGCACGCAGTCGGGCGGGCGGACCTAGGCTCGACGTGACTGGACTCGCGTCCTGAGCCTCAGGCCTTGATCCGCAGCCACCATCCCCTGCCTCATATACCGCCAGCGTCGCTCTTGCCGTATAATCGGGCTACCGGGCGGTGTCGCTAACGCGCAGATACACGCGAAGGGGGTTGGGCGCCTGTGACAACCACCGAAGCACGCACTTTCGCTAGCCTGAGGGCAGCGTTGCGTCTGCCGCAGCCCCGAGCCGGGGAGCGCCGAGACGCCCGCAGCCGACGTAGCGCACCATTCTTGTCTTCCATAGATCGCAGATGACACTCACCGAATTCCACGCCAAGTACTTCGCTCACGAACTGACGAAGCGCTGCGCTTCCGATAGCGTCGAGAAGCTCGCGGGCGTATTATCCGATGCCCAGGTTGATCTCAACCCGCATCAGATCGAAGCGGCGCTATTCGCCTTTCGGTCCCCCTTCTCAAAGGGTGCCGTTCTTGCAGACGAAGTCGGTCTCGGCAAGACGATCGAAGCGGGAATCCTGCTTGCTCAACGATGGGCGGAGCGCAAGCAGCGGCTGCTCGTGATCTGTCCGGCCAACATCCGGAAGCAATGGAGCCAGGAACTCGCTGACAAGTTTTTCCTACCGTCGGCCATCCTCGAAACCCGCACCTTCAACGAGGAGATCAAGCGCGGCAATCTGAACCCGTTCATCCAGGACGCGGTCATCATCTGTTCATTCCAGTTTGCGCGAACGAAGGAACCGTATGTCCGTCAGAGCAGCTGGAACCTCGTGGTGGTCGACGAAGCGCACCGACTGCGGAATGTGTACAAACCGGGTAGCAAGGTCGCTGCCGCCATCAAGGAAGCCGTTGCCCCGTTCCACAAGGTATTGCTTACAGCGACCCCGCTCCAGAACTCACTTCTTGAGCTGTTCGGCCTTGTTAGCATCATCGACGAGTACACGTTCGGCGACCTCAAGAGCTTCAGGAGCCAGTACGCGCGCCTGACGACGGACGGCGATTACGCCGAACTGAAGGAACGTCTGGAGCCGATCTGCAAGCGCACCCTCCGGAAGCAGGTGCTGGAGTACGTCAAGTACACAAACCGCCACGCGCTTGTGCAGGAGTTCGTTCCGACCGCGGAGGAGCAGCGTCTGTACGATCTCGTGTCCGGCTACTTGCAGCGCCCGAACCTGTACGCGCTGCCAGCCAGTCAACGCCAGTTGATGACACTCATCCTGCGAAAGCTGCTCGCGTCGTCCACGTACGCCATTTCCAGTACACTCGAGGGCCTCGCCGACAGGCTCGACGTTGCGGCGCGGGACTCCGAAGTGGTGGAGACACCCCCGGATGACCTCGCCGAGAACTTCGAGGAGCTGTCGGAGCTAGAGGACGAGTGGGCCGAAGACGACGAAGACTCGGAGTCCGGGGAATCACCCAGAGCTGCTGGGGGGAACCTGACCCCTGAGCAGCTTGCGGAGCTGCGACAGGAGGTGGCGACGCTACGGGAGTTCCAAGCGCTTGCCCAGTCCATCGCAAAGAACTCGAAGGGCGAGGTGCTGCTTTCGGCCTTGCGGAAGGGGTTCGCAGCGGCCGCTGAGGCACAGAAGAAGCACGGCGCCGCCACGCTTCAGCAGAAGGCAATCATCTTCACTGAGTCGCGGCGCACGCAGGAGTACCTCTATCGCATCCTCGAAGGGACCGAGTTCGCCGGTAAGGTCGTCCTCTTCAACGGCTCGAACACCGACCCCAAGTCCCGCGAGATATACCAGCACTGGGCTGAGCGGCACGCCGGAACAGACCGAATGTCCGGCTCGCCGACCGCCGACAAGCGCGCCGCCTTGGTCGAGTACTTCCGCGACGAAGCGGCGATCATGATCGCGACCGAGGCCGCCGCCGAGGGCATAAACCTGCAGTTCTGCAACTTGGTGGTGAACTACGATCTGCCGTGGAACCCGCAACGCATCGAGCAGCGCATCGGCCGCTGCCACCGGTATGGCCAGGAGTTCGACGTCGTGGTGGTGAACTTTCTGAACAAGAACAATGCCGCCGACCAACGCGTGTACGAGTTGCTCCGCGACAAGTTCCGTTTGTTCGACGGCGTCTTCGGCGCCAGCGACGAGGTGCTCGGCGCGATCGAGTCTGGCGTGGACTTCGAGAAGCGGATCGCCGGTATCTATCAGCGGTGCCGTACGCCGTACCAGATCGCCTTCGAGTTCGACGAGCTTCAGAAAGAGTTTGAGATTGAGATAGACGACAAGCGCCGTGAGGCCCGCGAGCTGTTGCTAAACAACTTCGACCAGGAGGTCGTCGAGAAGATTCGTATGAGCAGCGCCGATTACCTCGGCCGCTTCGAGGAGTGGCTGTGGCAACTGACGCGCTTCTTCCTCGCCCCTTATGCCCGCTTCGACGCCGACGACCACTCGTTCCTGTTAGAGCGGAACCCGTTCGAGGGCGAACGCATCCATCCCGGGCCATATCGGCTCGGGAAGGGCGTCGAGGACGCCAACATCTATCGCATCGGCCACCCGCTGGCGCAGCGCATCCTCGGTCACTGCATGGGCATGGAACTGGATCCGTGCGAGCTGACCTTCGACTACGGCGAGCGAGGAGCGAGCATCGCCGTCCTGGAGCCCCTCGTCGGCCGCAGCGGCTGGCTCACGTGCACGCGGCTCAGCGTGAGCGCGTTTGAGACGGAGGACCACCTGCTCTTCGCAGGTGTCACGGATGAAGGCGATGCAGTTGATGGCGTCCAGTGCCGCCGCCTCTTCGATCTTCCCGGCGAGGCCGGGAAGGAGATGGTGCCGGACGACGCTGTTCGTCGCTGCCTCGACGCCGCGATCGACGCAGAACAGCGGGCCATCCTGGAACGGCTGGCTGGCAAGAACAGCGCCTGGTTCGAAGCCGAGATGGACAAGCTTGACCGCTGGGCGGATGACCGGCGCACTTCGTTGAAGGCGGACTTGGATGACCTGGACGCGAAGATCCGCGAGACGCGCAGGGAGGCTCGACTCGCGCCCAACCTTCCCGCCAAGCTGGAGCTCCAGAGGGGGCTCCGCCAGCTCGAAACCAAGCACACCGATGCATGGAAGACGTACGACCAAGCTAAGCGTGAAGTGGATCGCCAGAAAGACGCGCTGCTGGACGACATCAGCCGCCGTCTGCAGCAGCAAACAGAACGCGAGACGCTGTTCACCCTGCGGTGGAGTCTGAGGTGAGCTCCAGTCCCTCACAGTCTGGGGGTTGAGGAATGCAGAGTCACGTTCGAACGGTCCTCGCGCTATTCGAAAGTAAACACCAATACAAGGTGCCCCTGTTTCAGAGACAGTATGTTTGGTCACTAGAGAAGCAGTGGAGGCCACTCTGGGAAGACATCGAGCGGAAAGTGGCGGACCGTCTGCGGTGGGAGGAGTTGGGCGGTGGCAAGGGTTCGCACGCTGACTCGATGCTTCCTCCAACTCCGGGCGAGCATTTCCTTGGTGCCATCGTTTTGGACCAACACCCAACATTTGGTGACCAAGTCCACGCCCACGTCATCATCGACGGTCAGCAGCGACTGACCACCGCACAAGTCGTCCTCTCCGCGCTCAGGGACATCGCTGAGAAGAATGGGGTGGAGAAGTACTCCTCTGAGCTTGTGAGCTACCTCACCAACTCAGGCATTATGGCGGATGCCGCTATTGAGAAGTACAAGGTCTGGCCCAGCCGTTACGACCAACTTCCGTTCAAGGCGATCATCGATGGCGGCGCCGCCGAGGCACCGGGTGCCACGCCTCGCTTGATTCAAGCGTATCGGTTCTTTCATCAGAAGCTCGCAGATCTCGTGAGTAGGGAAGTCGTATCGGACCGGGTTGCCAAACAGCCAGGCATCCAAGAGCGGGTCGCGGCGGTGTTTGAGATTTTCAGGAAGGACCTCAAGATCGTCACCATCGAGCTTGAAGGCCAGGATGACCCTCAGGTCATCTTCGAGACCCTGAATGCCAGAGGAGAGGCCCTTCTGCCGTCTGACCTGCTACGCAACTACCTGTTTTGGCGGGCGAGTAGAAACAATGAGGCCTTGGATGCCCTCTACGACACATACTGGCAGCACTTCGACACTGATTTCTGGAAGAAGGACGAGAAGCAGGGCCGCTTGAGGCGCCCTCGCGTCGACCTCTTTTTCTACAACCTGCTACAGGTCAAGACGGGGCGTGAGGTCAAAGTGGAGCGCCTATATTGGGAATATCGGGAGTGGTCTGAAACCACTGCTCGCTACCGAACGGCTGGTGAGGAACTAGCCGAGATCGACCGTTACTCGCCACATATGCAGACACTCTTAAGCCCAACCAACGACACACCGATCGGTCGTTTTGCGCAGGTGCTGCAAACGTTCGACGTCAAGACCATTTTCCCCTTGGTCATCAAGCTGCTCGCTGACGGCAAGCTCGATCCATCTGAACTGGAAGCCATTCTCGTCGACCTTGAGTCGTACCTCGTCCGGCGGCAGATCTGCGGGCTAACAGCTGCTAATTATAATCGGGTGTTCGTCAACTGGGTCGAGAAGATGAATAAGGATGGATCCAGTCTCTCACCACAGGGGCTACGCAGCATCATGTTGGAGGAGAAACCAGACTCTTCGGTCTGGCCGAATGACGCTCGCCTGCTTGACTCGTGGCTCAACGATCCGCTCTACCCCCGCCTCAAGTCCAACGGCAGGATGGAGTACATACTACGCAGGCTTGAGTTGGACCTACGCACCAAGATGCAGGAGGATGTGACGATCAACTCGAAGCTTACAGTAGAGCACGTGCTTCCGCAGGCGTGGATCGAGCATTGGCGGCTTCCCGACGGGCAGAAGGGCTTGACTCGCGAAGAGCGTGTCCAGACCCCCAGCCCAGAGTCGGACCGGCGCGACAGGGTACTCCAAACGCTTGGAAACCTGACGCTGCTTACGTTACCGGCGAACTTGGACAACCGACATCTCGCCTTCACCGACAAGGTTCCCAAGATGTATGAGAACAGTCTTCTCGTGATGAACCGCTACTTCAAGAAACGGCTCGATGAGGGCAAAGGCTGGGATGAAGACGCCCTCGATGAGCGCGGCCGCAAGCTCTTCAAACAGGCGGTCCGCATCTGGCCGCACCCCGGCGACGGCGGAGGCGTCAAATGACCGAACCCGAACGGTTCGACCTGCGATCGCACGACATCCCCGCTGACAAGCGGGAGGAGCTGCTGCGCCTCTTCCCCGAGGCGCGCACCGAGGGCGGCAAGATCGACTTCGACCGGCTGAAGCGGGCGCTGGGCGAGACCGTGGACCCGGGGCGAGAGCGCTACGGGATGGTCTGGCCCGGCAAGGCGGACTGCTTCAAGACGATTCAGCAACCGAGCGTCGGCACGCTGCTCCCTGCCCGCGACGAAAGCGTGGACTTCGACACGACGGAGAACCTGATCATCGAGGGCGACAGCCTCGAGGTGTTGAAGCTGCTCCAGAAGTCCTACCTGGGCAAGGTCAAGATGATCTACATCGACCCGCCCTACAACACAGGCAACGACTTCATCTACCCGGATGACTACGCGGAGAGCCTGCAGACATATCTCGAGTACACGGGCCAGGTTGATGCCGAGGGGCGCCGATTCTCG
>JALHUG010000166.1 GCA_022866185.1 Dehalococcoidia bacterium | reverse complement strand
CTCCTTTCCTATTCGGGCCCCGCACCCTTGCCAGCGGTAGCTCTAACCCACACGGTCTGTTTCCGGGAGGGGAATTCCCTGTTGGGGGATCGCCGAATTCGGTAGCAGTCGGCGACGTCAACGGCGATGGCGCTCTGGATGTGGTGACGGGAAACTCGTCGAGCAACAACGTGTCGGTTCTCCTGGGCAACGGGGACGGAACATTCGCCCCGCAAACCACCTACGCCATCGGTTCGAGTCCCTATTCCGTGGCGCTGGGCGACCTGAACGGCGACGGCGACCTCGACGTGGTGACCGCCAACTACGGGAGCAGCAATGCCTCTGTGCTCCTGGGCAACGGGGACGGAACGTTTGCTTCGCGGGCTACCTACATAGCCGGGAGGTGGCCCACATCGGTCGCACTGGGTGACCTGAACGATGATGGCGCTCCGGACATGGCGATAGCGAACAGCATACTCCAGGGCGTCGCGATCCTGCCGAACCAGACTGCGGCGTTATGGCACAGTCCACACAGACCAACGGTCGGTCCGGTCGTTTCAATCCAGTTCCATTTCCGCCGGGACATGGACGAGACGAGTTTCTCCATTGCTGAGGATATCGTCACCTTCACGGGCCCCGGAGGCGCGGTGGCGGCCACCGGCTACCAGTGGTTGGACTCCCATACTTTGGAGGTGACGTTTGGAGCGCAGGCCATCGCCGGGCCATACGAGATGGTCATTGGGCCGGCCATCTTGGATGTGGCAGGCAACCCCCTGGACACTGACCGCGACGGGGTCCCCGGTGAAGTGCCTGACGACGAGTACAGAGCTACGTTCGTCATCAGGGCCCCGCGAGTTGTGGGCCATAGTCCATCAGAGATCGCAACCCCGCCAGTCGAATCGATACGCATCGACTTTGACCTGGCAATGGACCACGCGAGTTTCTCGACCACTGAGGACATCGTCACCTTCACGGGCCCGCATGGGCCGGTGCCGGTGACCGGGTACAGCTGGACCGATAGCGATACGTTAGATATCACGTTCGACCCGCAGCAAGAGACGGGCACCTACAGGATCGTACTCGGGCCCCAGATACTGGATTCGCACGGGAACGCGATGAATCAGGACGGCGATCTTGTTGCTGGGGAGCAGCCCGATGACCAATACACAATCACATTCACTATCCCCTACTCGGGGACGCTGACCGGGGACACCACCTGGGGCCCAGAGCATGGGCCTATCCCGATCGATGGCGCAGTGACGGTGCCGAGCGGGCTACGGCTGACCATCGGGGCCGGGACTATCGTCAAATCCGTGAGTAGCTCAAGCCGCATCGAGGTAGCCGGGTCGCTCGATGTGCTCGGCACTCCAGAGGAGCCCGTCATTCTGACCTCCGGGCGGGTCGACACCGCGGGAGGCGACACAAACGGCGACGGGGCAGCGAGCACTCCGGCCGCAGGCGATTGGGCCGGGATATCGTTCTCTGGAGAGGCCCGCGGCCGCCTCGACAACGTCGTAGTTCGCTTCGCCGACAAGGCCATTCACGCACCTGTCTACAGTCCTGGAGGGAGCAGCATTGAACTGTACAGGACTGTGCTGGAGAAGGGGAACTACGGGATTTACATCTACACGCCGTATGTACAGGTTGAGGCCCAGAACTGTCTTATCGTCGACAACGCTTACAATGGTGTTTTCGTGCGTGCTGACTCCCGGGAGACAATCCGCAACTGCACAATCGCTGGGAATGGATTCCCGAACGCTGGTGCAGGCATCCACCTGGGCGGTGCCACCCTCACGTTGGAGAACACGATCGTCGCCTTCAACCGCAATGGACTCAACCATGAGGGCGATCCGCCCGCGCTGTCTGTTCAGAACTCGCTGTTCCATAATCCTGATGGTACAGAGGTGGTTGGCCTAGCCAGCGGTTTCTTGAATGGAGATGGCAATGTCACGACCGATCCGCGCTTCGCTGACCGCAACAGGGGCAACTACGAACTGGGCGCGGGTTCTCCTGCCGTCGATGCGGGCCGCGGCATCGGCGCACCCAGCGAGGACATCCTGGGCCGGCTCCGCTACGACGACCAGGGCATGCCCAACGTGGGCACGGGCTACCCATCCTACGTCGACATGGGAGCCTACGAACGGCAGGAGAACACCGCCGCAGGTGACCTAGCCGCAACGTACGTATCCGGCCCCAGTCCCGAGTCTGTCAACGTCGGCGATTCGTTCACGGTTGACTGGACCGTCACCAATGTCGGCCTGGCGGACGCCGTCGCACCCTGGCAGGACGTGGTGTACTTGTCGAGCGATCCCTACATAAGTCCTGACGACATAGTACTGGCGACGCGCACTCACTACGGGACTCTGACCCCGGCAGACAGCTACACCGAGGCGCTCACGGCTACAGTCCCGTCCACGTCCGGGCCGAAGTATGTCCTGGTGCGCACAAATGCCGACCGCTCGCTTCCCGAGGCAGTCGCCATGAACAACGTGGGTGTTTCCCCCGCAGCCGCTGGCTGTGAACGTCCCGCTGCTTCAGCTGGGCGAGCCAGTGGCTGGAACGCTGGCGCAGGGCCAGTGGAACTTCTACCGATACGAGGGCGCCCCTGGACAGACCGTGCTGTTCAGGCTGGATGCGCAGGCCACCTCTGGCTCCACAGGGCTCTATGTCCGCCATTCTGTACCGCCCACGGTGAGTCAATACGATGCGGCAGGCACCGCCTACCACCAGCCGGACCAAGCGGTGAAGCTGCTGGAACCGCTGGATGGAACCTACTATGTCGGCGTTTACGGCCAGGGTCTCCCCGGCGGCCCCACTCCTTACACTCTTCTTGCCGAACCGACGAGCCTCGAACTTCTGGGCGTGTCTCCCAGCCAGGTCGGCAATGCGGGTTCGGCGACGATCAAGATCGTCGGCGATGGCTTCGACCCTAAGGCGGAAGCGGAATTGGTCGCCCCCGACGGCTCGACTGTGGAGGGCGATGAGCACTATCAGGACCCAGCCACTCTGTTCGCAACGTTTGACCTGCTGGGTGCTGTCGCCGCCCCCGGCCTGTATGACGTCGTCGTCACGAATCCTGGGCCGGAATCAACCACAGAGTACGACGCCCTCACAGTGGTGGCCGGCGGCGCGCCCGGGTTCAGGGCCAATCTAGTTGTCCCAGCCATCGGCAGGCCCGGCCGGCCGATGGACGTGCGCATAGACTACGCCAACACTGGCAACGTTGATCTACCCAGCCCGCTCCTCACCGTCGAAAGCGTCGAAGACGCCGCGTGGTGGCTACCCAAGTACGTGACCGGGGTCCTCGCGCCTCCGGCCGAATGGGTCTCGGGTTCAACCGTTAGCGCACTCGCCCTGAGCTCGGACGGTCCCGCCTCCATCCTGCGGCCGGGGCAGTCCGGTTCGGTCACCGTCAAAGCGCGAGCTCCATTCAGACCCGGCGACATGCCGTTCGCACTGTATGTGCTTGGGGCTCCGGGGGGCAGCGGCCTTGGCGACGAGATTGACTGGGCTCAGTTGGGGAAGGACCTCCGTCCGCCTGACACCCCATCTGACGCCTGGGATCCTCTTTTCGAGCGGCTCAAGGCCCAGGTCGGAAACACCTGGGGCGACTATCTCGCCATGCTGCGGGATAACGCGAATCACCTCGGGGAACTGGGCCAAAGGGTCTACGATCCAGCCGAGCTGTTTGCCTTCGAGTTCGTGCAAGCATCAGCCATGGGGGCGCCGCCGTACCTGGAGTCGCAGCAAGATGCGTCTTGCCCAGCACCGGGCTTGTCACTAGGGCTCGAGCGCCACTTCTTGCCGGGCTCGGCCTACAGAGCACGCCTGGGTGCCCTGGGCAGGGGTTGGATGCATTCCTACGAAATCACGCTGCAGCAGCGCTCCAACGGCACGATCGTCATCAACGGACCGGAGGGCTTTGACCGATCGTTTGAGCCCGATGGCAAGAGTGGCTACATCGCTGCACCGGGCGATCATGCAACGCTATCAGCGCAGCCCGGCGGCGGATTCCTGCTGACCGAGAAGGACGGGCTCCAGTACCGCTTCCGCAGCGACGGACTCTTTGACTACATTCAAGATCCAAATAGTAACCGGATAACAGCACAATACGACTCGGGCGGCAAACTCACCGAAGTCGCTCACTCCAGTGGAGACAGGTTCACTCTTGCCTATGACGCGGTTGGGCGACTTGCGTCGTTGACCGACCAAGCCGGCCGCGTCACCACCTATGCCTATGACGCCTCCGGTGAGCAGCTCCTCTCAGTCACAACGCCTGACGGGGAAGTGACTTCCTACAGCTACGTTACCGGCGAAGGTCCGCTTAGAGACTACAACGTTGCGTCGATTTCCCGGCCTGGCGGTGTTCTGCTGTCGTTCTCCTACGATAGTCTTGGCAGGCTGGCGGAGCAACACATAGGCATGAGCGAGCAATCCATCCACTACTCGTACAGCTCGGCGGGCAAGACCCTCATCAGTGATGCCCTCGGAAACACGTCGACCATCTGGATGGACGGCGAAGGCAGGACCGCCCGCATCGAGGACCCGCTCGGAACCGCAACGGATTGGGTGTACGACGCCGATTCTAACCCTGTCGCGATCATCGGACCCATGGGACTCACCTCGCGCTTCTCCTACGACAACCTCGGCAATCTGGTAGGTGCAACGGATCCGCTGGGCCACGATACCAGCTCCGGCTACGACGAAACCTTCAGCAATGTTCTGTGGGCCCATGATGCTCGCGAAAACGCGACGACATACAGCTATGACAGCGCCGGGAACCCGGCGAGCATCACCTATGCCGATGGTAGTGTTGAGAGCTTCGTGCATGACAGTTCCGGCAACCTAACCGCCTGGACCAACCGGCGCGGCCATACCACGGACTACACCTACAACGACCGCGGGCAACTGACGCAGAAAGCTCAGACCGATGGCACGACATTCACCTACGCGTACGACGACGTCGGTCGGCAGATTTCGGCAACCGGCCCGCAAGGCACTACAACTCTCCAGTATGATGGCACCAGCGACCGGCTAGCCAAGGTGACCTACCCGGGCGGACGCTACTTGGAGTTCAGCTATGACGAGGCGGGCCGTCGCGCGGGGATGATCGACCAGGACGGCTTCATGGTCAACTATGACTACGATTCCGCCGGGCGGCTGGCAGGCCTGACCGACGGCCAGAGCGTCTCGATTGTCAACTACATCTACGACGGAGTTGGCCGCCTGATTCGTGAGGACAAGGGCAACGGCAACGGCACCTACACCACCTATGAGTACGACGCGGCGGGTCAGATACTGCATCTCGTGAACCACACCCTCGATGACTCGGTCAACTCTCGCTTCGACTACACGTATGACCAGCTCGATAGACGCATCAGCATGACCACGCTCGACGGCACGTGGCAGTACGAGTACGACCCCCTTGGCAACCGCGTCGCCGCGACTCGTGATGGTGAGCCGGCCAATTTCCTTGTTGACCCCTCGGGCTTGGGCGACATCGTGGGCGAATATGGTGGGACTGGGGACCTCATCGCTGACTACGTGCACGGTCTCGGGCTGGTGGCTCGCGTTGGTTCGGCAGGTGCCGCCGCCTACTACGACTTCGACGCTAATGGTTCGACAATAGGGCTCACCGGCGCTGCCAAAGGTTATGTGAGCAGCTACAGCTATCTTCCCTACGGCGAGGCGCTTGGGCCCATTCAGCCAATGGCGAGCTGGTTCGGATTCGTGGGACGGTGGGGGGTGACGAGTACTGGCGATGGGCAGAACTACGTCCGGGCAAGGCAGTACAACGCCAGTATTGGACGGTTCTTGAGTGTTGATCCGCTTAGACTGCCCGGCTGTAATCCTTACACCTATGTCGATAACAGCCCGACAGTGAACGTTGACCCCGCTGGACTAGAAAAAGTGAACGTGGCCGGTATCCTGGGCAAGGCCGTTACCACCGCCAGCGACACAGTGGAGGCAGCTGAGTTCGGGATCAAATTCTACAGACTTCATGCGAGACTGGCCGACGTTGCTAGGAACAACTTCGCGCTTCTCACAGTATCCAACAAGCTGGGCAACGCTGGGCGGATCATGAAACCCGCTGCTGCCGCTTTCGAGTTCTGGGAGGCAACAACTGAGTGGCTCAACTACTGGAGAACCAGCCAGAGATGGAGTGCTGGGGAGGCTTCTGCGGCTGACCTGGTGCACGATGCAGCGCTTGCATGGGGCAAGACCGTCTTCATCAAGGTTCCGTTCGCGGGAGAGCTCATAGATGCTTGGGATAGCTTCACCTACCGTATGTTCTTGAATATGTTCTCGACCAGACTGACGTCCACCTCCGTTCGGATCGCGACCTCCCTCACCCCCGAGGACAAATTCGGCCCGGCCGGTTACGATGCGCCGGACACGCCGGTGGGTAGCGCGGTGCGCTACGTTCCGGCTGGAGAAGCATTCGACTACCGCATCGAGATCTGGAACAAGCCCGATGCCCCCGTTCCCACGCAAGATGCCGTTGTCAGGGACACGTTGGACCCCACCGTCTTCGACCTCAGCACCTTCGAGTTCACCGACTTCGGGTTCCTGAAGTGGGACGTTCCTCTAGCGGGCGGGCAGGCCATCGACACGCGGGTTGATCTGCGCCCGGACATGAACCTTGCTGTGGAGGTCAAGGGGACTTTCAACCCCGACACCGGCGAGATCGACTGGTGGTTCCACGCCGTCGACCCCATGACGGGCGAGTATCCGGAAGACCCCATGGCCGGCTTCCTGCCGCCCTTCAATCCGGAGACGGGCTACGAGATGGGGTGGGTAGAGTTCCGCGTGAAGCCGAGAGGGGACCTACCAAGCGGCACGCAAGTCGCCAACCAGGCCTTCGTGGAGTTCGACTTCGCGGGGGATATTTGGGATCATCCTGCTCCGCCGGAAGGTCCCTGGATCAATACCATCCACCGCTTCTTGCAGCGAGAGGGACTCGTGCGGCCGCCTCTGCGCTACCGTCGCCCTCGCTTTCAGAACGGCCAGGCTATGCGACCATCTAACTGCCCCGGCCTGGGCTATCTCCAGATGGACGTGAAGCACATCGAGCCTCGCCTCTCTAGGCTGCCTTACACCTGCTACGAATACGCGGCAATAGACATCTGCTCTCGCTATAAGCTGGCCTTAATACTGCCAACTCTGGATGAGACCGGCTCCCTCCTAGCGCTCTACCACGTCACCCAGAGCTGCCCATTCCCCTTGCGCTACGTGCAAACGGATAACGGATTGGAGTTCCAGCAACGCTTCCACGAGAAGTGCGAGGAGCTGGGATTGGAGCACTACTACATTCACAAGAACTCCCCCAACGAGAATGCGGTCATCGAACGGAGCTTCCGGACCGATGAGGACGAGTTCTTCTTCTGGATGAAGGAGCCGGCAGAGGACCACATCCAACTGAACGCTTGGTATCAAGAACACCTGCGGATCTACAACGAAGTGCGGCCCCACATGGGCCTCGATATGCTTACGCCAAAGGAGGCTGTCGCCCTGTACCATAAGTAGTGAGAGACTAAGCTTTCCTTGACTTTTCCTCAGGCCATCGCTATTCTCGCAGTGGACGTGTCTTTCTAGTGGCACGTGGGCGGGAGTAGCTCAGTGGCAGAGCTCCTGCCTTCCAAGCAGTGGATCATGCCCCGACAGGTCGGGGCGCCACCGCTGGATGAAAAAGGGGCGACCTCCTGCGGTGAGAGCGGCCGAAGTGTTGTGGTGGCACATCTCCCTTCCAAGGAGAGGGCCGCCGCAGGGCGGCCTCCTGCTTTTCGGGCAGGCTCTTGGGCACAAGACGCCCCAAGGCTGGCACGGCTCCTCCCTAGGGGCACCCCACAGCGACCAGAACCGCGCCTTCCAGACGCCAATAAGAAGTGAGGGAGGGCCGCTGCATCTTGCGGCTCGCCGGACTGCGCCTCATCATGCAATCGAGGGTTGGCCAAGGCCAGAGAGGACGGACCGGCTTGAACACCGGCAGCAGGAGCTTTCGCAGCGCCATCCGAGCCATCTGGGCCCGCCGCTACGGGCACGGGGTCGAGCCCGCATGGGGCGGCGACGATCAGCCGCTGCGCGCCGAGCTGCTCAGCCTCGAGCAGCTCAAGGAGCACG
>JALHUG010000165.1 GCA_022866185.1 Dehalococcoidia bacterium | reverse complement strand
CCCGCAGCACCGCCGCGTCCAGGGCCACCCCCGCCATCTCCATGCGGGCCAGCACCGGCACGAGGGGCATCTCCACCTCCACGAACAGAGGCGAGAGGTTCTGCTGGCGCAGCTCCTCCTCCATCAGCGAGCGCAGGCGGCCGGTCATGTCGGCGTCGGCGCAGGCGTAGCGGCCGGCCACCTCCACGTCCACCACGGACATGGAGATCTGCTTGCTCCCCTTGCCGATGAGGTCGCTGATAGGCGTCATCTCGACGCCCAATCGCTTGGAGGCCAGCCATTTGAGGGAGAGAGCGCCCTCCCCCAGGCGATAGCTGCCGCCGCCGCCCTCGCCCAGCAGGTAGGCGGCGATCATCGTGTCGAAGGTCAGGTTGCGGGTCCAGACGCCCTCGTTGGCCAGGATGAGCATGTCGTACTTGGCGTTGTGCGCCACCTTCTCGATGCCTTCGTCCTCGAACAGAGGCCCCAGGCGCCGCAGAACCGTCGCCAGCGGAAGCTGGCTGGCGGCCAGGCGGTGGCCGACGGGGATGTAGTAGGCTTGGCCCGACCCCAGGGCGATGGCGATGCCCACCAGCCGCGCCCGCATGGCGTCGACGTCGGTGGTCTCGGTGTCGAAGGTGAACGACCGCTGGGCCTCGAAACGCCTGGTCAGGGCTTCCAGTTCCTCCTCCGTCTGCACCAGACGGTAGTCCACCCCAGCGGCGGCCTCTTTCACCGCCGACGCTGGCCCCGCCGCCTCCTCCGCCATCGGCTCCAGGTCGGGCAGGCGGGGGATCAGGCTGCGGAACTCCAGCTCGCGGAAGAGGTCGAGCACCTTGTCGTGGTCGTAGCGGTCGAAGCGGCAGGCCTCCAGGTCGAGGGTGACGGGGGCGTCAGCCACGATGGTGGCCAGGGCCTTGCTCTTTAGGGCCTGCTCGCGGTGGGCGCGCAGGGCCTCCCGCAGTCGCTCCGGCTCCACCTCGTCGATGTGCTCCAGGACGCCCTCCACGCTCCCATACTGCTCGAGCAGCTTGGCGGCCGTCTTGTCACCCACGCCGGGCACGCCCGGGATGTTGTCCGAGGCATCGCCCTTGAGGCCTTTGAGATCGGTCATCTGCTGGGGCCATACGCCGTAGCGCTGGCGCACGTCCTCGGCGTCGTCGTAGATCACCGTGTCGCGCTGGTAGGGGCGAAACATGAAGAGATGGACGCCGGGCCGCACCAACTGGGCGATATCGCTGTCCAGAGACACCAGATAGGTCTCGATGCCCTGCTCCACTGCCTGGCGGGCCAGGGTGCCCAGCACGTCATCGGCCTCGTAGTTATCCAGTTCGTAGATGGGGATGCCGAAGGTCTCGATGAGCTCGCGGCAGCGGCCGATCTGGGCCCTCAGGTCCTCCGGCATCTCGACGCGGTGAGCCTTGTAGTTCGGGTCCTGCTCGTGGCGGAAGGTGACCCTGCCCTTGTCCAAGGCCACCGCCAGGTGGGTGGGCCTCAGCTCCTGGAGGACGGAGAGCAGCGTGTTGGCGAAGCCATAGGCGGCTGTCACCACCTCGCCCGTCTTGCGCACAGTGAGGGGCTCCTTCACAGCATGATAGGCGCGGTGGATGATGCCGTGGCCGTCTAGGAGAACCAGCAGAGGCTTGTCGCGCGTCTCGCTCACAGAGGGATTATAGCATCGGGGGAGCTGGCCTGGGAGGCGGGACCAGGCGAGAGGGCTTGATGGGCATGGGCGGGAGAGTTATACTCGCTGCTGAACCGCCGACCCGGCGCTGGAGTGGTTGAGTTGTTACGAGAGCCGCCGCGCTACCCAAGCTACATCGAGGTGCCTCGGTATACGCCCAAGGTAACGCTGACCGTCACCATCGTGAGCGTGGCAGTGAGCCTCCTCGCGTTTGTGCTTACGGCCCGTGCCCTCACGCCGTTAAGCTGGTCGCTAGTGGCGCTCATTTCTGTGGGGATAACGGGCGGAGCGGCTGTGTTAGTACACTGCCCATTCCTTCTGGGCTGGGCCCACGCCCAGTGGCGACGGGCGCGGTCTTACGAGGGGCTCTTCGAGTACGCCAGGGAGATTACGGCGGAGCACGCACTCTACGGGCGCGTGCAGGCACTCCCGGTGATAGGCTTGCAAAGGGGGAGGGAGCCCCCTCAAATCATCCTCGGCTTGGGGCGGTCGAACGGCGTCACCGAGGGGGAGTACCTGCTGATCGTGGACAAGGCGGGCGTTGGCGTAGTAGGGCGCGCGCAGGTCTCGGCTTTCCGGGCGGGCCGGTGCTTCGCGGACGTCCTCGACAGCGACCCCGTGCTGGGCGGGTACCTTCGGGAGCCAACGCTCCCAACCCTGCCTGACAGCATCCTCGTCGTGCGAGAGGCCGATGTCCGGGCGATCGGTGACAGGATACAGAGCTTACCGGGGGAGGGAGCGTCATGATACTGGAGGGCAAAGTAGCCGCGATTGTCAGCGTTAGGGAGGTGGCCATCAACCTGGGCGACAAAGATGATGTCGAGCCCGGCATGATCTTCGCCATCCTGGCCGACGTGCCTCTGCGGGTCGAGGATCCCGACACCCGCGAGCTGCTCGGCCAGATAGAGCGGTACAAGGTCAAGGTGAAGGTGACCGAGGTGCTCGAAAGGCTCTCCATTTGCCGGACGTACGAGATTTACGAGACCCCCGGCCTCTTTCCGTTCCTCCCCCTCATCCCCCCGATGGTCGCAACCCGGCGCGTGAGAACGCTGAGGATTGAGGACTCAGAGCTGCCGCCCCCGCTCTCCGACGAGGAAAGCTACGTCAAGGTCGGTGACAGGGTGCGGCAAGTCCCGTCCGAGGACTAGGAGATAGGCGGCCATGCGCCCCATCATCTACCTCGCCACCACCAACGAACTGCTTCAGTGGAAGATGGAAGGCGGCCCCACCACCCATTCAACTGACACGCCGCCACGCGCAGGCGGGGGTACACCATTCCCCTCCACTGCCACATCCCTTAGCATGCAGCAGGAGGTAGATCCTTGCCGAAGCTGCGCTGGCGTGAGCGAGAGCTGGTGTGCCGCTTCTACGGCCCCTCGGCCGTGGGCGAGCTGGAGCGGCGCTTCTTGGAGGCCATCGAGTGCCTGGTGCGCCCCGGCGACCGCGTGCTGGACGCCGGCTGCGGCAGCGGCCGCCTCTTCACCTACAACCTGCGAGGGCGGGCCAGCCTCATCGTGGGGGTCGACCTGTCCTCAGACGTGGCCCACAACCCCAACATCGATTGGCCGCTGCGGGCAAGCCTCACCGCCCTCCCCTTCGCCAGCGAAACCTTCGACCTCATTATCTGCAAGCACGTGCTGGAGCACCTGGCGGAGCCCGACTCGGCCTTCCGCGAGCTGGCCCGCATCCTCAGGCCCCAAGGGCGACTGCTCGTCCTCACCCCCAACCGCTTTCACTACGTCCCCCTCCTGGCCTCGCTCCTGCCCCCTGCCCTTCAGCGGCTGGTAGCCCGCGGCCGCGGCCTCACGTCGGAGGAGATTCACCCCACGCTGTATCGAGCCAACACGCCCCGCCGCTTGCGACGGCTCGCGCGGCAGGCCGGCCTGCGGGTCGCCGCGCTGCGCCTGTTCGAGACGCCGCCCGTCTACCTGGCCTTCCACCCTCTGGCCTTCGCCCTGGGCGTGGCCTACGAGCGGCTGGTCAATCGATTCGAGGCCCTGGCGCCGCTGCGGGTAAACCTGCTGGCCGTCTTCCGCAAGCCCTAGCGGTGCCAGTCAAGCACCTGGCTCCAGTCCACGTACCCGTAGTAGCCGAACCACACCTCGGAGAGGCCACCCACCAGCTTGCGCTGCGCGCTGCGTCGGCCCTCTTATCGCTCCTGAGCGACGGCTGGCAAGGGGTAGCGAGTCCTGGCCGCGAATGGCGAACGGATAAGAGGGCGGACAATCGCCTTGAACCAGGCCACGCACCAGCTATAATGTTTGCAGCCGACTGCCTATAGAAGCGACCCATGGCCGACCCTGCTGACACGCCCCTCGCTCTTGATGACATCCGCGTCCTCGACCTGGCGGGCGAGCCAGGCATGTACTGCGGCAAGCTGCTGGCTGAGCTGGGGGCGGACGTCCTCAAGGTCGAGCCGCCCGGCGGCGACCCCGCCCGCCGCATCGGCCCCTTCTTCCACGACGAAGTTGCCCCCAGTAAGAGCCTCTACTTCTTCGGTCTCAACTCCAGCAAACGGGCCATCACCCTCGATATCGCCAGCGCCGATGGCCAGGCCCTGCTCAAACGCCTGGCAGCCACGGCCGATGTAGTGCTGGAGACCTTCCCGCCTGGCTATCTGGAGAGCATTGGCCTGGGGTACGACACCCTCAGCCAGATCAAGCCCGACATCATCCTGTGCTCCATCAGCGGCTTCGGCCAGTGGGGGCCACATAGCCACTACAGTGCGACCGACATCGTCGCCGTCGCCATGAGCGGCATGATGCACCTCGCCGGCTTCCCCGGTGAGGCGCCCGACCAGCCCTACGGCAATCAGGCCTACTACTGCGCCTCCATCCAGGCCTGCACGGGCATCCTCATGGCCCTCCTGCATCGTGACGCCACCGGCCAGGGCCAGCAGGTCGAGGTGTCCATGCAGGAGGCCCTGCTTATGAACCAGGAGACGGCCATGCAGTACTGGGACATCCGCAAGGAGCTGCGTGGGCGAATGGGGAACGAGCGGCGGCTGCCGGCCATCGGCGTCTACGAGTGCCAGGATGGCTACGTTGCATTCATGGTGGGCGTGCCGGGATTCGGCTCCCCCTGGCCAGCGCTCATGCGCTGGATGGTCGACGAAGGGAAGGCGGAGGACCTGCTCGAGGAACGATGGCAGAATCTGTTCGGCCAGCTCGACATGCGCCTGGTTGCCGAGATCTACTTCGGCAACGACGCTGAGCTGGTGGCAACCTGGGTGCCCCGCCTGGCCCACATCGACGAGGTCCTGGTGAGGTTCATCAAGAACTATACGAAGGCGCAGCTCTATGCTGAAGGACAACGGCGCGGCCTGCTGGTGGCGCCCGTAGACACCCCCCAAGACTTGTGCGTGAATCCTCAGCTCAACTACCGCCGCTGGTTCACTCCGGTGGAGCATCCCGAGCTGGCGACCACCATTACCTACCCCGGCCCGCCCTATCGCCTGAGCGAGACGCCCTGGCGTATCCGCCGCCCGCCTCGCATCGGCGAGCACAACCAGGAGGTCTACTGCGGCGAGCTGGGCCTATCCCCGGAGCAACTGGCGGCCCTCACTGACGCCGGGGTCATCTGAGGCCGAAAGAGGTTAGCCAATGCAGACCAACAGGCTACCCCTGGAAGGCATCCGAGTGGCTGACTTCACCTGGTTCGGTGCCGGGCCCATTTACACGCAGATCCTGGCCAACCACGGCGCGCAGGTCGTTCGGGTGGAGTCGCAGGCGCGCATCGACGGCCTCAGGCTCGCCCATCCCATGCCGGAGGGCAAGTACACCTTGAACGTCAGCGGCTACTACAACAACTTCAACGCCAGCAAGCTCTCCTTCACCCTCAACATGAAGCACCCCAAAGCGCCCGCCGTAGCCCTCCGCCTGGTGGCCGTCAGCGACATCGTCGCCGAGAACTACACCCCCGGCACCCTCGAGAAGTGGGGCCTCTCCTACCAGCGGCTTCAGGAGGTCAAGCCCGACATCATCATGGTGCGCGCGCCGATGCAGGGCGGCGATGGCCCCCATGCCGACTTCAGCGGCTTCGGCGCGGTCATCTCCCCTCTGGCGGGCATCAGCCATCTCAGCGGCTCACCCCAGCGAGCGCCCGTTGGGCTGGGCACCAACTACACCGACTACGTCATCAATCCCGGCCACGCTGTCATCGCCACTCTGGCCGCCCTGCGCTACCGCAACCGCACCGGCAAGGGACAGCTCCTCGAAGTGGCCCAGTTCGAATCGTCCGTCTGCGTGGTGGGCACGGCCATCCTGGACTACACTGTCAACGGCCGCGTCCAGAACCGACAGGGCAATCGCCTGCCCTACGCCGCTCCCCACGGGGCCTACCGCTGCCAGGGCGACGACCGCTGGTGCGTCATCGCCGTCTTCAGCGACGACCAGTGGCGGGCCCTCTGTCGGGCGATGGACGACCCCCAGTGGTGCCACGAGGAGCGCTTCGACACCCTCCAGGGCCGCAAGCAGAACGAGGACGAGCTGGACCGACTGGTGGAGGGCTGGACCAGCACCAGGACAGCCGAGGAGGTGATGGCGACCCTCCAGGCTGCGGGCGTGGCCGCTGGCGTCGTCCAGAACGCCCGAGACACGCTGGAGAACGACCCCCACCTCAAGGCGCGCGGCTATTACGCCTACCTGGACCACCCCGAGGCCGGCCGCACCGCCTATGATGGCCCCGGCTTCCGCCTCTCCAAGACGCCGGGCAAGCTCCAGTCGCCAGCCCCGATGATGGGGGAACACACAGACCGCGTGTGCCGGGAAGTCCTCCAGATGGACGACGAGGAGATCGCCCAACTGGTGATAGAGGGGATACTGTTCTAGATCACCAATCCCTCGGTAATCAGGACCTACCTGCCAAGGACCCTCGACCTCGCCCACACCGATTGCCGTAGAGCCAGAAGTCCAGTAACATTCCTCTTGGCGTTACGCCTCTTGGGGCGGAGCAAAGACAGCAGTAGCGGAGGGTCAGCATGGATGTCCAAGACAAGGTGGCTGTGGTCACCGGCGCCAGCCGCGGCATCGGCAGGGCAATAGCCCTCGCCCTGGCCGCCGCCGGCGCCGACGTCGTCTGCACCGCCCGCTCCAGTGAGGCCAACCCGACGAACCTCCCCGGCACGATCGACCAGACCGCCCAAGAGGTCAAGGCCCTGGGTCGTCGCGCTCTGGCCATCCCCATGAACATCGCCAAGGACGAGGAGATAGGGGAGATGGCCCGCCGCACGCTGGCGGAGTTCGGGCGGATAGACATTCTGGTGAACAACGCCGCCGTTAGCGCCCCTGGCTTCATCATGGACGTTCCGGTCAAGCGCTGGGACCTGGTGATGAACATCAACGTGCGCGGCGTCTACCTCTGCACCAGAGCGTTTCTGCCCACCATGATCGACCAGCGCAGCGGCTGCATCATCAACATATCCTCCATCGCCTCCCAGTCGATGGGAGATATGGGACTGGCCTACGCCGTGTCCAAGGCGGCCCTGGAAAGGCTGACCACCGGCCTGGCCGCTGAGGTGCGGTCCCACAACATCGCCGTCAACGCCCTTCAGATCGAGCGCATGGTGGCCAGCGAGGGGTTCGTGTATCTCACCCCTCACATCGATCACTCCAACTGGGACGACCCTGAGGTAGTAGGCGAGGACGTCCTCTGGCTAGTCAGACACGACCCCACCTACACCGGCCACGTAGTGACCATGGGCGATATCGAGCGTCAGATGGCTCAGGCCTGAAGAAGCAACCCCACGAGGCAAGAGAGGACGCGCCCGCTCCTCGCCCTATTCTTCCTCCGGCCACATGTCGCGGAAGACGTACCACTGGTCGGGGTAGCGCCGGACAAAGCTCTCGAAGATGTTCACCATCTCCTGAGTCACATCGCGAATGTCTTGCTCGGCATCCTTTGTCCTATCGGAGAAAATGGGAGGACTGCCGTAGGCGATGAACCGATTGCCGGGCTGCCGCACCGCCACCCCGAACACGATAGGGGCGCCGCTGATGCGGGCCAGACGCGCCGGACCAGCGGGGAAGTAGGTGTGGTGACCCAAGAATGTCACCGGCACGCCACCGTTGTCCTTATAGCCCACGTCCACTATCAGCGCCACCATCTCCCCTCGACGGAGGGCCCGCAGTAGCTGCCGGCCGGTTCCGGCCGTGGGCAGGAGCGATACCCCCATCTTCGCCCGGCAGGTCACGATCCAGTCCATCATGACCTTGGGCCGCAACTGCTCCATGACGGAGGTAATGTGAAAACCCCTCAGTAGGACAAGAGCACTGCCCACCTCGATGCTGCCCATGTGGGCGCTGGTGAAGATGACCCCTTTGCCGTGCCGCAGCGCCTCGTCGAAGTGCTCGTCGCCCTGGATGGTCACCCGCTGGAACTGCCCCGTCGACCAGCCTTGCACATGCAGCAGCTCGACGACGTACTTACCGAAGTTGCGGAACGAGTTGCGAGCCAGGCGCTGAACCTTTTCGTCATCAGTCGAGCAGCCCAGCATGCGGGCGTAGTTGCGCAAAGCGCCCTGCCGCTTGCTGGCCCACAGCCAGTAGAACAGGTCGGCGATGGGCAAGGAGATATAGTACGCCAGGCTCAGGGGTATCACCTTGGCCAGGGCCACGTTCACCGGGTACAGCCATGACTCCAGGTGCCTATTCTGGGACAGTCCTGCCTTCTGTTCGCCGTTGGTTTTCATCCTCGCTCCAGCGCCCTATCGGTCAAACGACTGATCGACCTAGAAGTCATTTCAGAATTCTCTCCACACCGCCCCGTAATGGCGTTCAACTATTTAAATTCACCTCTGCGGGATAAATCCCGCAGCTTCCCCAAAGCTGAGGGTTTCTCCGCCAGAGGCGGATCCGCCTTCGGCGGAAACCCTCAGGGGTATTCTTATTTTCTTGATGACCATAACGGGGCGGCATCCATGCCCCCGCCATCCACAGAGGCGGAGTCCGCATGGCGGACAGGCGGGGGGGCAAGCCATTTTTGAAACTGCTTCTAGCCAACGCCACAACGGCCTGCGATTACGATCACTCCTCGGCATGTGTCTCCTTCAGCTCTCGCGCCTTTTCCTCGGGCAGCCGCATGAACAATCCATATGACTCCGCTATCAGCCTTCCGCTTTCGTTGCGGATCTCGCCCCGCACCTCCAGCCAGCGGCCGCGGTTGCGGACAACCTCTCCGGAAACCGTGGCCTTCTGATGCAATGGCAGCGGCTGGCGGAACTTGACCTCCATCTTGCCGGTCACCGCCCACACGCCCAGGGTATACATCGCCCAGCCCATAGCCTCGTCCAGAGCCGTAGATATCACACCACCATGCATGAGGCCAGGGTATCCCTGGTGCCGCTCCTGGGGCAGGAAATCGGCCACCGCCCTATTGCCCTCGAAGCGAAACTCCAGCTTCAAACCTGCCGGATTGAGGTCCCCACAGCCGAAGCAATATCGCCTAGCAGCGATTTCCCCTGGCATGCCCTAATCCTCACAGGCTCTGAAGACAGCCACCGCGTTCTGTCCGCCGAAACCGAAGCCGTTGGCCATGGCCGTCCGCACCGGCACCTGACGGGCCACGTTGGGCACATAGTCCAGGTCACACTGGGGGTCAGGCGTCTCCAGATTGATGGTCGGCGGGATGATGCCATCGCGGATGGCCAACACGCAGGTAGCGGCCGAAATGGCCCCCGCGGCGCCCATCAGGTGCCCCACCATGGACTTGGGCGAACTGATCGGCACCTTGTAGGCGTGCTCCCCAAACACCTTCTTGATACTCATGGTCTCCGAAACGTCGTTGAGGGGGGTGCCCGTGCCATGGGCACAGATGTAGTCGATGTCTTCGGGACCCACGCCGGCCGACTTAAGGGCGCGGCTCATAGCTAGAGCTGCCCCATAGCCGCTGGGCTCGGGAGCGGTCACATGATAGGCGTCGGCAGTGAGGCTCCCCCCCAATATCTCGGCGTAGATCGGCGCACCCCGCCGCCTGGCATCCTCGTAGCGTTCCAGGATCATCACCCCTGCCCCCTCGCCGGCAACGAAGCCGTCGCGGTGCAGGTCGAAGGGACGGCAGGCCTTCTGCGGCTCGCCGTTGCGGGTGGACAGAGCTCGCATGTTGCAGAGGGCAGCGAAGACCACCGGAATGAGGGCCGACTCTGAACTGCCAGCGATGACCGCCTCGGCCTCGCCCAGGTCGATGAGGCGCTTGGCCTCCACCAAGGCATAGATGCCACTGGCGCAGGCCGCGATGGACGTAATGACCGGCCCGTGGATGCCCCAGAGCATCGATACCTGACAGGAGGCCATGTTGGGGATCAGGGCAGGTATCAGCAGGGGACTGACGCGACCGGGCCCCTTGGTAAGGAAGACCCTCTCCCCTTCCACTACGTCGGGCATGCCACCGCCGCCGGTGTTCATGACCACGGCCACCGAGTCACGGTTGTGGTCGTCGATGGTGAAACGGGCGTCAGCGAGGGCCATCTTGGTG
>JALHUG010000022.1 GCA_022866185.1 Dehalococcoidia bacterium | reverse complement strand
GAGTGCGGGGCACTCGCGGGCCCGTCTCCAGAAGCGGCACGCTGAAGTAGGGGTCGCCGGGGAAGAGGGCATTGGCCGCCGCCAGCTCGAAGGTCTGGTTATAGACGGTGCGATAGTCCTCGGGGTCATAGGAGATGACATTGAACGGCCCGAGGGGGCTGCCCGTCGCCGGGCACAGATCGAAGTCGACCGCCCGCGCTGGTGGCGGCAGGCCGTCGGCCTGTAGCAGAAACGCCAGGCTCAAGGACAGGAGGGCAACTATGAACCGTAGCCTACTGGGAACCACTGGCCAGCCAACCGATGAATTCCAGCTTGCCGTTATCGCCCACTGTCTGCCGTCCCTTGCCCAACTCGATGATCACCAACTGCTCCCTACCTGCTTGGACGGCCGAGCTCCCCTCGAAGGAGCGTACAGCCAGATAATCGCCCGCGGGCGACCAGCCCATCGGCACGTCGAAGCCCTGATCGGGCCCAGGTGTGGCCTCCTCCAGCTTCCCTCCGGTCAGGGAGACCAGCGCTGCTGCACTGGAGCCATCGACGGGCGTCTGTCCTACAGCAATGCGTTGGCCATCGGGGCGCCAGACGGGGTTGAAATGATCGCCGGCGTCGAGAGTGCCTGCAAAATCGGACAGGGGCTGCGGCTCTGCACCCTCGACAAGCTCCGCCACGAAGGCCCGGCTAGCTATCCGGTCGTCCGTGGGCTGGCCGGCCAGAAAGACAACGCGGGTGCCGTCGGGGGAGAGATGCCAGTCGCGGGCCCACTGGTCGCTGGCCTTAACCAGCAACCGCGGGGTGCCGCCTGTCGCGGCCACAACCCCGAAGTAAGTGCCCTTAAGGGTGGTCTGAGTGAAGTAGAGTGAGGCGCCGTCGGGAGAATACCCCATGGGGAACAGCTCCAGCACATCATCGGCTTGCATCAAGGGCGTCTCGCTGCCGTCGCTCACGTTCACCTTCAGCAGGGAGACGGCCTGCCCGAACTGGGCCTGCGGCCCATTCCGGCGCGCGACGATGGAGCGCCCATCCGGCGACCAGATGAGCTTGCTGCCTCCGTCCAGACCGCTGGCCAACAGGCGTGGCTTGGCGCCATCCATGTCCAGCAGCCAGGCCTGGGCATCCTGGGTCGAGTCTCCGCCAGCGGCAGCCAGCGCCAGATAGGCGATGCGCTTGCCGTCGGGGGAAAGGCTGGCCGATATGCCCTCGCCGGAGGCGTGCGCCACCTCGGCCACCTTCGCCGGACTCTGGGGTGCGGCGGCCGCTGCCAGCCAGATGACGTCGGCCTCGCTGCCGAACTCCTTGTACAGCAGCTGCGGCCCTTCCGCAGGCACACCAGTGGGCAGCGGCGTGCGAGTGGCGACGCCGGTAGCGATGCCAGTGGGTGTGGGGGTGGCCTTCCCTCCCCCGTCGCAGCCGATTGTGGCAACCGCCGCCAGGACAACCACCAGCAAGAAGGCAATTAGCGTTCGCATGGTCGACCGCTACTCCTTACTCCCCAATATCGAGGGCTCGACGTCCCGCAGAACAGCGCGCACCCGCCGATATATGTACCAGGCCACCAGCGCTGCCAGCGCTATCAGGATGGGTATGTCCGCTGGACGCATCCAATCCCTGATCCGCTCCCAGTTCTCGCCCAGGACGAAGCCCGCCCAGGCCAGGCCCAGCGACCAGGGGAAGGACCCGACGAAGGTCAGGATGCTGAACCGCCAGACGTTCATGCGGGCGATCCCCGCCGGCAAGCTGATGAAGGTGCGTACTACCGGCAGCACCCGCGAGATGAGCACCGCCCGAGCGCCGTAGCGGGCGAACCAGCGCTCGGCCTGCTCCACCTCGTGGCGGGGGATGAGCACATAGCGCCCGTAGCGCAAGAGGAGGGGTCGGCCGCCCCAGGCCCCCACGGCGTAGGCCAGCAGAGAGCCAATCAGGTTGCCCAGGGCGCCGCAGAAGGCAGCCAGGAACAGCCACTGAGGCCCCAGCCCGCGGTCGTCCACCAGGAACCAGCCGGCCAGGGGCATGATGATCTCGCTGGGGAGGGGGATACAGGCGCTCTCGACGGCCATCAGGGCGACCACCCCTGGCCACTCGATGAGGTTGTAGACGTACTGGACGAAGTCTAAGAGTAGCTCTTCGATGTTCCTCCACCACCTTGCCCGGCTTCCACCACCAGCAAGGGCAGGTTGGGTTCAGAAAGAGGCCTCTTCCATTCGCCTGAGTTTAGCAAAGGCCCCCAAAGCTGTCAACGCTTGGCCCGCCATCCAACTGGTTCGCCGTTGGTGGGCTAATTCTCGACCCCCGCCTGTCCGCCATGCGGACTCCGCCTCTGCGGATGGCGGAGAAGGCGGGGGCATCGGATTCGCCTCCCCATGCCCCCCCCGACAGGTCGGGGGGGTTGTGTGCGAACCTGAGAGTTCAGAACCCACCAATCATGAACCAACTGGCCCGCCATGGCCAGTCCATTGCCACGACGAACCACCCAACTGTTGCGGGCGATTACCCAGGCGGACTTGTATCAAAATAGCCACCTCTCGCGTCTACTTAAGAGATAAACGGTAAAGTAGGAGCTGGTGGCCCCTGGACGGATGGTGAGGTGAAGTGAAAGTGGGCAGCAACAATGATAACCACAATGAGCACACGACCCAGGATCACACAGAGGATATCCTGGAATGGGCTAAGGGGAGAATATGCGCCGTCTCCGAGAGCAAACCTTTCAAGATGGCGCCGCTGGATTATTCCCTGATTGAGCCGGAACCCGAGCCGCCTGCCCCGGAACCCGAACTGCCCGCCTCGGAAACCGAGTCCAAGACGTTAGGGCCCGAGACGGTAGAGCTCAAGACCGTAGAGGCCCTCGAGGTATCCACACTCGAGATGGCAACCAGACTTCTCGTCGTGGAGCTTGACGAGGCCAATCCCAATCAGGGCAAGATCCACCTACTGGCCGATGACCAAGAGGCGCGTCGCTTCATCGAAGGCCTCCTGGACAAGGGCCTTGCTCCTGACCGACTCGCGGCGCTACGGGGCACATGTATGAGCGTGAACGTGCGCTACCGGGTTGCTGCAACCATCGAACATCTGGCCGACGAATAGTCGCAAACCAGTTGGCAGCCTCGGCAACCGCTGACCAGGGCGTTAGCCTGCAGGGGGACGAGCAGGGTCTCGACGAGAAGCCAGCCGTGACCGCCTCGGGGCTGGCGCCGCTGGACCAGCCGGCGACGGGCCGGCCCCGTGGTCTACTGCGGCCTACGAGGTCCAGCACCTCTAGTGCCGCCTACGGGCTCTCGAGGAGCAGGCGTCCCGCTCGGCCCTTTCTTGACCTTGTCCTGCTTAGGCTTCTTGACATTCTTGCGGCCCTTTCCTCCCATTGTGTCCCTCCTCCAGCTTACGATGATTTTGTCTATGCTTTCATGATGAGAACATAGTGCCTGGGCTGCTGCGCTGGCTACGGCCAGCCCTGGGCGATGACAAACCACACGATGGCGGCTACGGTTCGTCCAGGAGCGCTGCTACCTGCTCCAGCCGTTGGTAGGCTTGCCTGACGAGGTCTTCGTATTGCAGCGACGGCATCCAGTCGGGGTAGAGGGGGTCGACTGCTAGGGCGCGCAAGAGCTGGCCGAGCTGGGCGTCGGGGACGGATAGCCAGGTGCCTCCATGCCGGTTGAGGACATCGGCCATCCGCCAAACCCAGAAGGAAACCTTGTGCTCGGTGGGTTGGCCAGTGACGGCCTGGGATGCCTTGAAGATCCCTATCTGTTGGACCACCAGGGAAACTTCATCGAGGAAGGCGCGAGCGCGGTCCATCACCACCTTGCGCTCGGCTCTGCGCCACTCAAGTTGGCGCATGCTTGACTCGTGGGCAAAGGCGGACTCTGTGCGCTGCCGCTCGGCGGCGAGAGCCTGTGCTTGGCGAGCGGACTCCGCCTTCTGCCTGGTGTTCTCGACCCGCAGGGTGACGACGGCCGTCACGACGGACCCGAGGAGGACTCCGCCGATCGCTATCAGGGCTCCGACAACTTCTGCTGGCATGGCTGACACCTGTGGCGACGCCGTATTTTACGCCCAGGCGCGAGGGTTGGCAAGGGGATGTGGTGGCCTGCAGCCTCCTGAATCACGATTGCCAGCGACGGACAAGATGTCGCCGTTCGACAGCAGGAAGACAACCAAGGTTTGTTAGCCCTATGACTCCATACAGTCCATGCAGTCCCAGATGGCTAGACAGCCCCAGGCGGACATCAGGTTAGGGGCGTCCAACACGCATTCCCCCAGCCCAATCCGGCAGTCCATGAAGCAGCCCAATTCGTCTACACAGGCTCCGTAGTCATCAACGCATTGGCCATAATCGACTACGCACTGTTCGGCCAACGATTGCCACTGACCACAGCCAGGGCAAGGTGTCGCGACGGGGCAAGGAGTCCCAGCGGGGCAAGGAGTCCCAGCGGGGCAGGGGGTTACGGTAGGGCAAGAAGGCTCAGCCGGGCCTGGCACTGACCAGTCCGCAGAACGCAGCGCCAGAACCCAATAAGATTGCTCTGGCTCGAAATCCGTCAATGTCGAGATTTCCGGTCTGCCAACCGCGTGGAGCGTGAAGGTTTGGGAATCGTTGTTGTACCCGTACGCAACCGACACGGCGTCACCCAGGCTAGCCAGGGCTGCGGAAGCGGGCTGCTTTTCACCCGTCCAAGCCACTGAATTCCAACCCTGCGCCAGGTGAATGACTCTCGTCTGCTGGGCGGAGGTGTGAGACCAGAAGAGGCCCACCACGCCAGCAAACACCACTACGGCCATCAACAGGCCAACCGCGAATCTGGTGGTTTTCATGGCACAACCTCCGTCGTCGATTCATCCCTGCTCTCTCGTCATGCCAACAGCGCTACGGCTTGACGGAAGACAAACGAACCATACCGCCCGTATCCTACTCGCAGCCGCGAGGGTTGGCAAGGGGAGATCTGAGCATCCTAGTATTCCGGCTCAAGGCATCTGGATTCGAACTCGCTGTCAAGGAGCCACGACCAATCAAGACACCACGCGAGCATGTTGCTCGGCATGAATTCGGGGTCTCTGTCACAGTAGTCCATTGTGGTAACTAACGTGGAACAACTGTAGGACTTGATCGCCTGGTAATTCTCTTGCCAAACCTCTTGGCCTTCAGACGAGGTTGGACCGTTGTCGGAGCCGCCTTCTTCCTCACATGCGATGTAAGCCACACCTGGCAGCAACAACACCAAGGACGCCAGCAATAAGACAAACCGCCCCATGGCACCCCCTATCCTACTCGCAGCCGCGAGAGTTGGCAAGGGGAGAGCCGCGGTTTGACTGGTTCGCCGCTGATGGGTTGGTTCTCGACCCCCGCCTGAAGGCGGGGGCATCGGATTCCCGCCCTCATGCCCCAGCCTTGAGGCTGGGGTCGTGTGTGAACCTGAACCGGCTACGCCGAGATGGAAGACAACCGGGCCCACCTGGGTTGACGCCAGGTCACCACATAGTATGATTCGAGCCAAGCGAGACGGTGGTGAGGGAGAAGCAGTGGATATCGGTAAGCTTCCCAATCAGCTCCTGGGCCAACTGCTGGCCCGCATCGGCCCCGACGTGTCGGGGCGCGTGGTCGTGGGGCCAGGGGTGGGCCAGGATGCGGCCGTCATCGACATGGGCCAGCGGCTGCTGGTCGCCAAGAGCGACCCCATCACCTTCGCCAGCGACCTCATCGGCTGGTACGCCGTCCACATCAACGCCAACGACGTGGCCTGCATGGGGGCCAAGCCGGCCTGGTTCCTGGCCACCGTCCTCCTGCCCCAGGGGGCCAGCCAGTCGCTGGCGGAGGGCATATTCGACCAGATCCTCGACGCCTGCCGCCAGATGGAGGTGGAGCTCGTCGGCGGCCACATCGAGATCACCCATCGCCTCGACCGGCCGATCGTGGTGGGGGCGATGCTGGGGGAGGTGGAACGCGACCGGCTGGTGCGCGGGTCGGGGGCGCAGCCCGGCGACGACCTGATCCTCACCAAGGGCATCGCCATCGAAGGGACGGCGGTGCTCGCCCGCGAGGCGGCGGATGCCCTGCGCCGGAAGGGCGTGGCCGCCGCGGTGCTGGAGACGGCCAGCGGCTACATCTTCCAGCCGGGCATCAGCGTGGTCAGGGAGGCCCTGCTGGCAGTGGAGAAGGCCGCCGTCCACGCCATGCACGACCCCACCGAGGGTGGTCTGGCCACCGCCCTCTACGAGATGGCCGAGGCCTCCGGGGTGGGAATGTGGCTGGAGGAGGCGGCGATACCCGTGCTGCCAGCCACTCAGGCCGTGTGCCGGGCGGCAGGGCTGGACCCGCTGGGGCTGATGGCTTCGGGCGCCCTGCTCATAGCCCTACCGCCGCAGGACGCCGACCGACTCCTGGCCGCCCTGGCGGAGGCAGGCATAGCTGCCGGGCGCATCGGCACGGTTACACCGCAGGATGCGGGGGTTATAATAGGAAAACCTGACGGCGGCAGGATGGCCCTCCCGACGTTCGCCAGGGATGAGGTGGCTCGCTTCCTTGCCCAGGAGGGGTGAGGGGGCGAGGCGGGAGGGGGCGACAGCGACGCCGGCCAGGCGTGGAAAGGGCACTGGTTCATGATTGGTGGGTTTTCGGCTCCCGGGTTCCCACAGGACCCCAGCCTGATGGCGATCAAGAAAATAAGAACACCCCTGAGGGTTGAAACCCTCAGCTTTGGGGAAGCTGCGGGATTTATCCCGCAGAGGTGAATTTAAATAGTTGAACGCCTTCAGGCGGGGGTCGGTAGTTAACCCACGAACGGCGAACCATCTACGTCGAAAGCCCGGAGTGGTTGCTGAGGTAAGGACGTGAGAAGGCCCGCCCGAATAATACTGCCCTCCATTGCCTTGGAGCGCCGCCTCGCTACGGCGGTGCTCCTCATGGTGGCCCTGCTCGGCTTGGGCATTGCGGGCTACATGCTCATCGAGGACTGGTCCTTACTGGACGCTCTGTACATGACGGTCACTACTGTCACCACCGTCGGTTTCAGTGAGCCGCAACCGCTGAGCGACGGGGGCCGCATATTCACCATCTTCCTGGTTCTATTCGGGGTGGGGGTAGCCTTCTACATTTTGACCAGCCTGGTAGCGACCGTCATAGAGGGTGAGCTAGGTTTCATGCTGGGGGTGCGTAGGATGAGAGGGAAGATCGAGGCTCTACAAGATCACTATGTCCTCTGCGGCTTTGGCCGTGTGGGTGAGGAGATAGCCCGCGAGTTTCATGCTCGGGGCATGCCTTTCATCATCATCGACTCCAACCCCCAGGCCATCGAGCGCGCCCGCAAGCAGCACTACCTGCTGGTGGAGGGCGACGCCAGCTCCGACGCCATCCTTCTCGAGGCGGGCATCGAGCGCGCCCACTGCCTGCTGGCCGCCTCCGACTCCGACTCCGGCAACACGTACATCGTCCTCACCGCCAAGGCCCTTAACCCTCGCCTGTTCGTGGTGGCCCGCGTGGGCCATCCGGCCAGCACGACGCCAATGCTGCGGGCGGGCGCCGATCGGGTCATCTCCCCCTACAGCATCGGCGGCCGCCGCATGGCCCTCTCCGCCCTTCAGCCCCTAGTGCTGGACTTCATCGACACCCTGGCCACCGGCCGCCACGGCGAGCAGATCCTGGCCGAGCTGGAGGTAAGCCAGGAGTCAGGGCTGGCCGGCATCACCATCGAGGGATGCTTCCTGGGCTGCCCCGGCGCCACCGTTCTCGCCCTTCAGAAGGCCAGCGGCGCCATTCAGGTGGGCCCGCGGGGAACCGCTGTCCTGGAGTTGGGCGACCGCCTGATAGTGCTGGGGGGCGAGGCCGACCTGGAGGCCCTCAGTCCGACGCCCCCTGCCGGGCGGGCAGCGGAGGCAACCCCTGAGAGAGCCTAGCCGCTACCACGACAGAAAGCCCTTGCCCCTCCTCGTGTTTCAGTCTAGGTGGGAGATTTAGGGCCAGACGGCCCCCTGGCCGCTCGCCCTGAGCTTGTCGAAGGGTGAGCGGGGGATCATGGTTCGACAGGCTCACCATGAGCGGGGTAAGGGCTCACCATGAGCGGCCCAAAAAGGGAGGCTGTAATGTATCGACCGCAGCCATCAGGACTGACGTCCAGAAAGTGGCGACTAATGATCTCTCACATGTCCTGAAACACCACAGTCTTGCCCTCTCCTTGGCTAGGCGCTAGCATAGCCCTGGAGCGAACCGCTTATGCAGTCGGCCACCGTAATCGTTAATCCCACCTCCCCCAATTTGCCCTCCCGCCGCCATCTGCGAGAGGCCGCCTCCTGGCTGGACAGCCAGGGTTGGCAGGCAGACTGGGCTTTCACCCGCTGGCCGGGCGACGCCACAGCCATGGCCGCTCGCGCCGCCCAGGAGGGACGCTCGCTGGTGGTGGTCTGCGGTGGCGACGGCACCATCAACGAGGCGGTGAACGGCCTGGCCGGCAGCGAAACGGCCTTGGCGGTCATTCCGGCGGGCACAGCCAACGTCTGGGCCAAGGAGGTGGGCATCCCTCGCCAGCCCATCGCTGCCCTGGAGGTGGCGGTGCGCGGTCAGGCACGGCGCATGGACCTCGGTCGGGCCAGCGCGCCGTCAGGAGAGGGAGGGCGCTACTTCTTTCTGATGGCCGGCCTGGGCCTGGACGGAAGCATCGCCGCAGCCATACCCCTGGGCGTCAAGCGATATCTGGGCGCCACTACTTACGCCATCATGGCCGCCCGCCAGTCGCTGCGATACTTGGGCCAGCGGGTGAAGCTGATCGTCGATGGTGAGCCATTGGAGACCAGGCTTCTGATGATGGTGGTGGGCAATACCCGCAGCTATGCCGGCATTACCCAGGTGACGCCTCGCGCCTACGCCGACGACGGCCTTCTAGACGCCTGCATCTTTCAGGGGCGACACACCCTGGACATCATCTTCCACGCCCTGCGGGTAGCAGCCCAGCGGCACCTAAGGGCAAGCCCCGTCCTCTACCGGCGGGTGCGTCGGCTGGAGGTGCAGAGCGAGACGCCCCTGCCAGTGCAGCTCGACGGCGATTTCTACCCTGGTCATCCCACCATCTTTGAGGTTGTGCCAGCGGCCCTCACGGTGATGGTGCCCCAGAAGAGGCTTCTCCTGTTTCAGCGCCAGCAGCCCCAGCGATAGCTTCCAGCGAGCCGCCGGCCACCTGGAATAGGGTCGCGCCTTCCAGGAAGCCTGCCGAGAAGCGATCCAGCTCTGTGGCCGTAACCAGCACCTGTTCGTAGTCGGCGATGGCAGCCAGCACCGCCGCCCGCCGCTGGCCGTCCAGCTCCGAGAGGATATCGTCCAAAAGGAGGACGGGCGACTCGCCCCGTCGCTCCAGGAGGTAGCGGGCCTCGGCCAGGCGCAGGGCTAAGGCGATGGTGCGCTGCTGGGCGCGCGAGGCATAGGTAGCCGCCGAGATATCGCCGAGATGGAACAGCAGATCGTCGCGGTGAGGGCCCAGAAGGGAGGCCCCGGCCCCTATCTCTCGCTCGCCCCAGCGTGCTATGACCTGAGCGAAGGCTGCGGCCAGCTCTGCCTGGCTGAGAGAGGCGGCCTGGCGGCCATCGATCGCTCCCCCCAACTGGGGCTGGTAGACCAGCGCCAGCTCCTCCTGGCCATCGGTTAGGTCGGCGTGGGCAGCCGCGGCCAGGGGCCCCAGGCTGGCCACCGTCAGAGCGCGCGCCTGGACGATGTGGCTGCCTTCCCGCACTAGCTCCTGGCTCCAGAAGGCCAGCTCCTCTGGGCGGGCGCTGCCATCCCGCACTCGCTTCAGGAGATGGTTGCGTTGGAGGAGCACCTTGGCGTAGCGCTGAAGGGCGCGCAGGTAGCCTCCGTCCACCTGAGAGATGGTGATATCCAGATAGCGGCGGCGCAGGGACGGTGGGCCGTCAATCACATCCATGTCGTAGGCGGTGAACAGCACCGCGTTCAACTGACCGACGGCGTCGGCCAGGCGCCTGGCGACGCCGTTCACCCGTATCAGCTTGTTGGCGCGAGGGACGCCAGCGGGCCGGGCAGCAAGCGGGTCCAGGTCTCCGCTGCGGGCAACAATGACCATCTCCAGACGCAGAGGCCCGCCGCGCCCCTCCACTTCGGCCACCAGGCGTGCCAGGGGCGGCACCCCCGCCATCTGGTCGGCCTGCCGGCGGATCAGCTCGCCATCGCCGTCGGCCCGGGGCGAGCGCATCGTCGAAAGGAGATAGACTGCCTCCAGGAGATTGCTCTTGCCCTGGGCGTTGCGCCCCACGATGGCCACTGGCCCGCCGGGGGGAGAGAAGTCCAGCCGAGGGAAGTTGCGATAATCGGTTAGCTGGAGGCGTCGAACTCTCATGGCAAGCTCCCAGGCTGCTGATGCCTGTCGCGATGGAAGGCCTGCCCACTGGCAGGCAGACGCGATCATTATAGCCTATAGGCTGGAGCAAGAACCCAGGGGGCAGTCGGAGCGAACGGCCCGGCGGCGGGAAGCCTAGTTGGCTTGACTCTCGACCCCCCACCTGAAGGCGGGGGCATCGATTTAGCTCCCCATGCCCCAGCCTTGAGGCTGGGGTTGTGTGTGAACGGCGGGAAGCCTAGTTGGCCCCCGCCCTCACGGGCACGGCAACGGGCTCCGGATAGCGCTGGATAGCCAAGAAGAAGGTGCTACCGACCTCGCCGCTCTCCACCCAGATGCGTCCGCCGTGCAGCTCTGCGAGGGATTTGGCGATAGCCAGGCCCATGCCCATGCCGCCAGGCACACGCCTGCCGGAACCGTCTTTGCCCCGGTAGAACGGCTCGAAGATGGCCCGCCGTTCCTGCTCAGGGATGCCGGAACCGGTATCGGAAATGGCGATGATCACCTCGTCCCCTTCCTCGTGCACGTCGACGCTGATGTGCCCACCGGCAGGGGTGAAGCGATGGGCGTTGGATAGCAGGTTCACCAGTATCTGTTCGAAGCGCCGCTGATCCACCAGCACCTTAGGCCCGGGGACGTCGAAGTGAACATCGAGGGTCTGCCTCTTCGTTTGGGTGAGGGGCCGAAGGAGGTTGCAGGCGGCCCTTGCCATCTCACCCGTTCCCACAGGCTCCAGGTTCAGTTGGAGCTGGCTATTGTTCAGACGGGCCATGCTCACCAGGTCGCCGATGAGGGTGTTGAGGCGGTTGACGCCGTGCACAATATTGCGAATGAGCTGGCCGCGTGGACTCTCCGCTGGAGAGTGATCCTCCTCCAGCAGCATCTCAGCGGATGTCTTGACCGAGGTGAGAGGCGTTCGCAGCTCATGGGAGACCGTGAGGAGGAAATCGCTCCTCATCTGGGCCAACTCTTGCAGTCGCTCAGCCCGCTTCCTCTCCTGATCATACAAGCGAGCGTTATCCAGGGCCAGGCCAACGGCAACGCCGATAGCGCTCAAGAGCCGATGGTCCTTGGGATTGAAGGTGGCGCCATCGCCCGCCAATCCAAGGACGCCGATCACCTTGTCCGAGGATAGGAGGGGCACGTAGGTCACAGAATACGATTCGCCCAGTCCGCGGAACCAACGGTCTCCGGCCGCCGTTCCCTTGGTGACCACCTGACCTTGCCGCACCGTCTCCTCGAGCCCGCTTTCGGCCAAGGAGAGGTGGGGAGCCACCTTGAGCCACTGCTCGGGAAGGCCTGCACTGGCCAGCGGCTCCAACTCTTGCAGGTCGCTGTGTACCCAGGCCACCACGGCCGCTTCTGCCCCCAGAAGCTGGGCCACCATCTCGGCGCTGCGATGGCAGGCCTCCTGGAAGCCCTGCAAAGGGCTCAGCTCCACGGCCAGCTTCACCGGATAAGCGCTTGCTCTGGTGAGGCGAAGAATATGAGTGAAGGCCAGCTCGATGGCCAAGGCAACAGTGATCGTCATCGTCAGGGAGATGAGTATGCCCTGCTCTACAGACAGGTGGAAGGTGGACAGGTAAAGCAGCACAAGGATGAGGGTGGCCAAAGAAGCACCAACCCACACCCATCGCTTCAGAAGGCGCACCTCTCGCAGAGGGTCGCTGGCAAAAGGATACCGTCTGATACGAAACATGAGCTGACCTCAGCAGGCTTTCTAAACATAAAGACACAGCAGCCACGCTTCCGTTACAGGTTATTCGCGTTATGAATAGAATTTGTTATGGAAAACTATCGGTGGAGAGAAGGTCAGAGAGCTACAACAGTGAGGCCCCAGACGAACTCGCCTGGGGCCTCGGCTATTTGGCCCTGATAGAAGAGGGACCGCTTCCCTATCTGTTACGCCGCGTCAGTGACCACACTACGCCCTCAATGGCTGCCAGCATCAAGGCAGCGCCGGCCAACAAGAGGAGAGCCCAGGGCCAACTCATGTCGAATGGCCCCCACCCACCGCCTCCGGTCCACGGCAGCACCGCTGGCTTGGGCATGGCAGGAGCCGCCGTCGGCGTGGGAGCTGCCATTGTAGGCAGCACGGCCGGTGACACCAGCGGCGCGGGTGTCGGCGTGGCTGGCGGTGTGGCTGCAGGTGTAGGCGTGTGTGCGGGCGTCTGCGTGGGTTCGGGAGTACCCGTAGGCGTCGGCGTAGGCGTGGGTGTGGGGGTAGGCGTGGGTGTGGGCGTGGGTGTGGGTGTGGGTGTGGGCGTATGAATCCCCGGCAATCTGTTGGTGAAGGTGCACTTCACCGTCTCCCCGGGATCGAGCTGGAACGTGGCGGTCCGGGCCCCAACGTCGCCGGAGCTGGGAGTGGGGCTGCCACCATCGTCACAGACAATGGTGCTGAGGTAGAAGCCCGGCGCCAGGTCACTCTCCGTGGAGCTGTAGGTGCCGGGCAGCAGGTTGTTGACCACGATCTGCTCATCGTCGGAGATATTCCCAGAGGCGTCGCCGCTGAATGTGAAGCTGCCGGGCGCTCCATCAGGGTTGGTCTGCTTCTCGACGATGATCGGGCCCCGCCGCAGGGTGTTGGTGAAGGTGCACTTCACCGTCTCGCCGGCCTCCAGGTTGAAGGTGGCCGTGGCGCCAGCACCGCTGCTGTTGCTGTCGTCGCAGGAGATGGAGGTGAGGTCCCAGCCAGCGGGCACTGCCTCCGTCGATTTGTAGGTGCCGGGCAGCAGGTCGTTGACCACGATCTGCTCATCGTCGGAGATATTCCCAGAGGCGTCGCCGCTGAATGTGAAGCTGCCGGGCGCTCCATCAGGGTTGGTCTGCTTCTCGACGATGATCGTGCCGCGTCGCAGGGTGTTGGTGAAGGT
>JALHUG010000164.1 GCA_022866185.1 Dehalococcoidia bacterium | reverse complement strand
TGGAGCAGCGTCATCACCGCTTCAAACGCGCGGCGGATCAAGCTTTGATGCTGCGCGGCTCACGGGAGTTCGGGGAGCGCACCGACTACGATGCGTTTCTCAAGTGGCTGTTCGCTCAGTTGAACGCGGGACGCCGGGAGCGCTTCGCGCAGGAGCAGGCGGTGCTGCATCGGCTGCCCGCGCATCGGCTGGAGGCGTGCTCGACCCTGCCGGAGGTCAAAGTCACTGGCGGTTCCACGATCTCGGTGAAGAAGAATGTCTACTCGGTGGACAGCCGTCTGGTCGGGGAGACGGTGAGGGTGAAGGTGTACGCCGAGACCCTTGAGGTCTGGTATGCCCAGCGGTGTGTAGAGAGCATTCCTCGTCTGCGCGGGGAGGGCAAGCACCGCATCAACTATCGCCACATCATCGATTGGCTGGTGAGGAAGCCCGGGGCCTTCGAGCATTACCGCTATCGGGAGGATCTGTTCCCCAGCGTGCGCTTCCGCTGGGTCTACGATTACCTGAAGGCCCACCATACGCTGCAGAAGGCATCCAAGGAGTATCTGTCGATCTTGCAGCTGGCCGCCGTGGAAAGCGAGAGCATCGTGGATGAGGCTCTGGAATGCGCTAACGCGATGGGCACGGGGGTGAGTTTCTCTTGGATCAAGGAGATCGTGGAGAACTGGAAGGCTCACCCGACGCCCACCATGGAGGTGAGCATTCCCGCGGTGCCCCTGAGCGACTACGACGAGCTTCTGCAACTGCAGGAGGCGGCAGGATGAACCAGAGCCTGACGGAGTGTCTGAGGGAGTTGCACCTTCCCGGGGTGTTGGCCGGCTATGAGAATCTTGCGGAGGTGGCCCGCCGCGAGTCTTTCAGCTACGAGAAGTACCTCCAGGAGGTCGTGGAGGGCGAGAGGCAACTGCGTCATGAGAAACGGGTCCAGAGGCTTCTGGGTCAGTCGCGCTTGCCGATGGAGAAGACCCTTGAGGCGTTCGACCGCGGGCGGCTTCCAGTGAAGGTCAGTGCCCAGCTGAGCCGGCTTCTGGAGGGGGAGTTCGTACAGCGGCGTGAGAATGTGCTGGCCTTCGGCAACCCGGGGAGCGGAAAGAGTCATCTGTTGTGCGCCCTGGGCCATGAGATGGTGCGGCGCGGCTATACCGTGTTGTTCCGCCCCTGCGAGCTTCTGGTGCAGGAACTACTGCGAGCCAAGCGGGACCTTGTTATCGGAAAAGTGCTCAAGAAGCTGCGTCACTACCAGGTCATCGTCGTGGACGATATAGGCTACGTGCAGCAGAGCCGCGAGGAGATGGAGGTCCTCTTCAGCCTCTTGTCGGACCGCTACGAACGCGGGAGCGTCATGGTGACCAGCAACCTGGCGTTCTCCGAGTGGGAGAAGATCTTCAAGGACCCGATGACGACGGCGGCGGCGATCGACCGTTTGGTGCACCACAGCATCATCCTGGAGCTGAACCTTCCCAGCTATCGGCTGGAGCAGGCGAAGAAGCGGAAGAAGTGATGAAAAAGGGGCAACGGACAGAGACGGGCGCTGAGAGTGAAAAACCTTGCGCACCAGGGGCCCGCCAGCGCATTTTCCGGGGGGAGGTGGTACTTGGACACCCCCCTATTTCAGGTGCTCGTGGGGCGAGGGGTCGACGAGGATGAACCCGGCATGGGAGACGGGACTGCGAGGGAGGAGGTGTCGAGAGGGAAGAGGCACAGGGTGGGAACGTTCAGGAGGAACGAAGGGCGATTTTTTTCCGCCCTCCCTCCCCCCCCAGGGAGGGCGGAAAGAGGCGGTAGTTTTAATTGTCGTCGATCGGTAGTTATAGTTGACGCTGGTCACCTATTTCTCACAAATCGTTCGTATCCAAGGAGATCGTGGACAAACAGAAGAGACAGGTCCAGAGGCACTAGCGCGAGGCGGCGAATCCACCCATGGGAACCCTGAAATCTCTGATATCCAAATTCTCAGGCGCGAAGCACGACGCGGCGGTCGACCGGAGGGAAATCGGTACC
>JALHUG010000163.1 GCA_022866185.1 Dehalococcoidia bacterium | reverse complement strand
CCAGCAGCTGAATCCGCCGGGCACACACAGCTTGGCGTCTCGGACGGGTTCGACGAATTGCTCGCTTCCTATGTCGCACTGGGCTCCTATGAGGCTCCGTTTGTAGAGCGGTGTCTGATCGGTCCCGAAGCCCGCCGTCTCGACGTTCACCAGGTTGTCGCAAATGATGTCGGTGCTGGGGAGGCCACATGCCTCACACCGCGCCAGCGTGGTGCGGCCGCCAATCCGATCCCCCTCACGGGCTGCACCACAAAGCCGTTCTCCTGCGCGGGTGTGCTGGTGCTCGCACTCCTTCCGCTCGTACGGGCAGTCCTTCGGTACCTGGTAGACAGCCCACTCGCCGCCGAACTTGGGCGGCTCCGAGGCGGTCAGGAGGACGAGCCGCGCAGGATCCCAGGTCGGGCCGTCAATGGCGGCCAGGTGCTCCTTCAAGCAGCCAAGAACGGCCCTGCGCTGTACCTCGTCCGCGTTGGCTCGGCCCTCGAGACCCCACTGCCGCCCCAGCGAATCGGGAAACTCTAGACCGAAGCGTGCCTCGGTCTCAGCACAGCGGACGTCGAGGTAGTAGAAGCCCGCCCGGAGGCTCGCATCGCGCCGGAATCCGCCGTACCGTATCTCGAAGCTAGGCATTGCTTCCCTAACCGCCACGCCTATGATCGTACCGTCTGCTCATTTTATCATTTGCTGCGGCTGGCTGTCGAGCACGGCGGCAAAGGATGGCCGCTTCGCCGTTGGTGGCTTGATTCTCGACCCCCGCCTGAAGGCGGGGGCATCGGATTGGCCTCCCCATGCCCCAGCCTTGAGGCTGGGGTTGGGTGCGAACCCAGGAGCTCAGAACCCCCAATCATGAACCAGTTACGGCAAAGGCGACGGGGGAGGTTGTCTCGGGCAGTGGGCTTACCGTGCGCTGATGTCCTCGCCGCCGTCCACGCCGATGACGTTGCCTGTTATCCAGGCCGTCCGCTCGTCGGCGAGGGCGGCGATGGCGCGCGCCACGTCCTCGGTGGTGGTGATGCGGCCGCCGGGGTGGCGCCGGCCGGCCACCGCCAGCATCTGCTCGTGGCCGGGGATCTTGCGCAGGGCGGGGGTGTCGGTGATGCCCGCTCGGATGGCATTGACGGCGATGTCTCTGCCAGCCAGCTCCACCGCCAACTGGCGGACGTGGTACTCGAGGGCGGCCTTGGCGCAGCCCACCGGGCCGTACTGCGGCAGGATACGAGTCGAGCCGGAGCTGGTCATGGCGAAGACCTTGCTGCCCGGCCCCAGAAGACCCCGATAGGCCACCTCCTGCACCCAATACACCAGGCTGTGCGCCATAACATCCAGAGTCATCTCCATCTGGGCCTGGCTGAGCGCCTCCTTGCGGTTGGCGGGCACGTACGACCTGAGGGTGCCGAAGGCCAGCGAGTGGAGCATCACCCGCACGTGCGAGGGCTCCTTCTCCGCCTGCAGCCGCTCCGCCATCGCGTCCACGATCTGCGCTCGCTTCTTGGCGTCGGCGGCGTTCATGTTGAAGAAGATGGCCTCGCGGCCCATCGCCTCGATCTGGCCCACCACCCGCTGAGCGCTGGGCAGGGTGGTCCGCAGGTCGAGGTGCACGCCGAAGATGTGCATTCCGTTTCTGGCCAGCTCCAGGGCGGTGGCCGCCCCTATGCCGCT
>JALHUG010000162.1 GCA_022866185.1 Dehalococcoidia bacterium | reverse complement strand
CACCCCGCAGTTGTGATAACCGCCCGCGCTGACCTGGCTGAAGGTGCCGGCGGGGGGGTCCGTCTGCCCGTAGGCGTCCAAACCCCAGCAGGCCAGGGTGCCGTCAATCCTCACCCCGCAGTTGTGATAACCGCCCGCGCTGACCTGGCTGAAGGTGCCGGCGGGGGGTGTCGTCTGCCCGTAGCCGTCGGCCCCCCAGCAGGCCAGGGTGCCGTCCGTCCTCACCCCGCAGTTGTGATAACCGCCCGCGCTGACCTGGCGGAAGGTGCCGGCGGGAAGCGTCGCCAGCCCGTAGCCGTCGGACCCCCAACAGGCCAGGGTGCCGTCCGTCCTCACCGCACAGGTGTGATAGCCGCCCGCGCTGACGGTGCGGGAGGGAGGCGTGGGGTCGTCCGAGAGGGAACGGGCGTCGCTCTGCGAGGCCGCCCGAGTGAAGGCCAAGGCCAGCACCAGCACCGCCAGGCCCGCGGCCACAAAGAATATCCGTCCGCCAACGTAAACCTTCATGACGAGTCCCCCTCTCCTGAAAAGCCCTAAACATAAGGTGAGCGGTAACAGTATACTCGGAATAACTACCTTGTCAAGTAGAGAGGCTCCCAACCTTGCCTTACCCGCGCGGCGGGTGCCTACGGCGGGTGGCCGCTCATCCTTCGACAGGCTCAGGATGGGCGACCAGGGGCCGCCTGACCCCCATCTCCCATCTGGATAGAGACCGTGCATCACCTGTCAAGAAGGCGAATGGCCATTTGACACTGTCGCCAGATCGAATACCATACCTGAAGAGCAGCATTCGATAGAAGGCAAGGTGGCAGAAGATGGAGCTAGGATTAAAGGGAAAGGCAGCGATAGTGGGCGGCTCCAGCCGCGGCATCGGCAAGGCCATCGCCCTGGCTCTCGCCCAGGAGGGGTGCGATGTCGCCATCTGCGCCCGCGGCGAGGAGGCCCTCAAGGCCACCGCCGAGGAGATCCGCTCGCAGACGGCGGCCCGCGTCCTGCCGCTGCTCTGCGACATGTCCAGCTACGACGACATCCAGCGGTTGGTGCGCCAAACGGCGGAGACCTTCGGCCGCATCGACATCGTGGTGAACAACGCCGGCGGCCCTCCCTTGGGCACCTTCGATGACTTCTCCGAGGAAGAGTGGCAGAAGGCCCTCGATCAGAACTTCCTCAGCGCCGTGCGCACCATCCGCGAGGCCCTACCCCACCTGCGCCGACAAGGCGGGCGGGTCATCAACATCACCTCGGTGGCCGTGAAGCAGCCCATCGATCGCCTGATCCTGTCCAACGCCGTCCGCCTGGGGGTTGTGGGCATGGCCAAGACCCTATCGCGAGAGCTGGCCAAGGATGGCATCACTGTGAACAACGTGTGCCCGGGCAACATCGCCACCCAGCGGCTCCTCTCCATTTTCGAGGCGCGCGCCCAAAGGGAGGGCCGCTCCTTACAGGAGGTGCTCGAGGAGGAGCAGGGCAGGACGCCCACCGGCTTCCTGGGCGAGCCCGCGGACGTCGCCGCCCTCGTCGTCTTCCTGGCCTCCGAGAAGGCTCGCTACATCAGCGGCGCCACCATCCAGGTGGATGGCGCCAGCACCACCGCCGTCTTCTAGCGACCAGCCCTCTACGGGGGCCGGTTCGCCTTTGGTGGCTTGATTCTCGACCCCCGCCTGAAGGCGGGGGCATCTGATCGGCCTCCCCATGCCCCAGCCTTGAGGCTGGGGTTGTGTGCGAACCCAGGAGCCCAGAACCCACCAAACATGAACCAGCCCCCTACGGCCTGCCCCCCCAAGCGGCATTCGACTGGTCGAGCCAGGCATTGGCCATCAAGAAGGAGTTCCCGAAGAAGGGCGTGGGCCGGAAGTTGCGGTAGTAGGGCCAGGCCACCCATAGCCAGATAGCAGCGACGAAGTCCAGACGAGCCAGAGTGTTGTCCAGCAGATAGCGCTGGATCTCGTAGCCCAGCCGCTGTCGCTCCGCGAAGTCGAACTCCTCCCTTTGAGCCTCCAGCATCCCGTCCAGCGTGGGGTCCGACAGGCCAAAGCTGTTCTTGGACCCATTGGTGTGAAAGTAGGGATAGAGCCAGTCGTCCAGGTCGATCCAGCCGTTGTCATAGCTGAAAACAAAGGGAGCAGTGCCCTGATCCATCCCCGTCGATATCTGGGGGTAGGTCCATTTCTCGTATTCGACCTTGGCACCCAGAACCTGCTCCAACTGTCGCTTATACTGGGGAGCGAACTGAGGGATGTAGGGCGGCTGGTTCGCGAAGATAACCTTCAGGTCGGGGCTTCCCACCGCTTCGTACAGCCGCCGAGCCTCCTGCTCGTCCTGCTGTCGCTCTTCCTTGCTCAGCCGATAGCCGGGCTTCGTGAGCAGCTCCTCCTGCGGCAGCGCCCATTGCGGGAGGACCCACCCCACCGGCCCCTGCATCTTGCCGTAGCCCTGCCAGAAAGCATCCAGCATCTGCTGACGGTCAGTGGCCAGGTGGATGGCCCGCCGCAGCCTGATGTCATTGTAGGGCGGCTGGTCCACGATGAAGGAAACCGTTACCCAGGCCGCAAAGCCCATATCGACGCTGATCAGGCTCGGATCGTCCGCGCGAAGGTTGAGCACCCACTGGGGATTGTTCACCTGAAAGGCGACATCCAGCTTTTTGGTACGAAAAGCAGCCTCAACCGAGACATCGTCGAAGAGGAAAAAGGACTTGTAGCCGTCGACGTAGGGCCTTTTCAGCTCCGGCTCGCCCCAGCCGAACCAGTCGGGGTTCCTCACAAAGGACGACTCAACCAGCGGCCTCAGCTTGTCCCACATGAAGGGGCCGGTGCCCAGCATCGCCGCCGACCGGTTCATCTCGTCGTTGGCGTCCACCAGCTCCTTGGCCACGATGAAGGCGTTGCTATCAGCCAGGAAGTGGATGAAGGGGGCCGTGGGCCGCTTGGTGCGGATCTCGAGGGTGAGCGGGTCCACCACCTTTATGCTATCGATGGTCTGATACTGATCGGCGCGGCGGAAGAGGACTCGCCGAGGGCTCGCCTCGTTCATCTGGCGCTCGAAGCTGTACTTCACATCCTCCGCCGTAAGCTCGCGGCCGCCCACCGCCTTCTCCTCGGCGGTGGGCGAGCGGCCCAGCACGGCGCTGGGCTGGTGCAAGCGCACCCCCGGCCTCAGACGGATGATGTAGGTGAGCGGGTCAGGCATCTCCGGCATTGCCTGGGCCAGGTAGGGAACGATGACCCCCCGTTCGATGTCTTCGTACCTTAGAACCTTACTGAAAACCGCAGAATGAGAGCTGTAGACCGGCCCGAATTCGGTCTGATGGGGGTCCAAGGTGTCGGACACGAAGGCCTCGTAGCCCGGCAGCTGGAGGGTGCCGCCGCGGTAGGCCGTTGGCGTGGCGAGGGCCGTTGGCGTGGCCTCCTTTTCCTTCTCCCCGCAGCCCACCACAGCCGCCGCCGCGAGGCCAGCGCCGCCCAGGGCAGCCGCTCGCAATATTCGTCGTCGCGACAGCCGCCGAGTCCAGAAGCGCCGCCAGTAATCCGACTCAGCCATGGTCACACCTCCTTGCCTTATCCGAACGCTACTCTAGGTAAGGCGAATGCGGGGGTCGAGGATATCGCGCAGGGCATCCCCCGCCAGGTTGAAGCCCATCACTGCCAGGGTTATCGCCGCACCGCCAGCCAGCATGGTCGAGGGCTGACTGGTCATGTACCGCCGCCCTTCGTCCAGCATCATGCCCCAGGATGGCGGCTCGATAGGGGCCAGGCCCAGGAACGCCAGCGCGGCCTCGGCCAGGATGACGCTGGCAATACCGATGGAGAAGATGACAATTATCGGCGCCGCCACGTTGGGCAGGATGTGCACTGTCATCAGGCGGATGGGGGAGCAGCCGATGGCTCTGGCTGCCTCCACGTGCGGATCCTCCCGGGCCGAGAGGACGGCGCTGCGCACGATGCGCTGCGCGCTGGTGATGACCACAAAGCCCAAGCCCAGGCTCAGCGTAACCAGATTGAGCTGGGTGAGGCTCACCAGCAGCAGCAGGATGAACATGGCCGGAAAGGCCTGAATGGAGTCCATGATCCGCTGGACGAACATGTCGAGCCAGCCGCGGTAGTAGGCGGAGACGATGCCGATGGTTGTGCCAAAGATGATGGCGAAGAGCATGGCGCCGAGCCCTACTCCCAGAGAGCGCCGTGCGCCCCAGACCACCCGCGCATAGTTGTCACGGCTTAACTGGTCAGTGCCAAACCAGTGCCTCCAACTGGGGCCCGATCGACTATCCAGCTTCTCCGCCGACTCCAATGAGCCGGGCAGATAGTTGGGGTTGGCAACCCGAAAGAATTCCTCGGCGTCATAGCGGCTGAGCCAGGGCGCGCCAGCGGCGGCCACTGCCATCAGCAACACCACCGCCAGCCCGAAAGCACCCAAAGGCTTGCGCCGTATGAAGCGACCAACAAGGAACAGCCAGCCCGGCTGCCGCGGCAGAGCAAGCTCTTCCGCCGCGGCGAGGACCTCCACCCCGGCCCTTTCTTGTCCCGCCAGCACGGGACGCCTCCTTCCAGCAGGCCACTAAGCGTAGCGAATCCGGGGGTCCAGCCAGGCGTAGGCCATGTCCACCAGCAGGTTGACAAACACCAGACCTGCGGCCACTACAAGCACTACCCCCTGGACTACCGGATAGTCGTACTGCTGAATGGCATTGACAACGTAGAAGCCAATGCCCGGCAACTGAAAGAGGCTCTCCAGGACCACGTTGCTGCTGACGACGGTGGCAAGGAGGAGGGAGATAACAGTAAGAACAGGAATAAGAGCATTCTTGAGGGCATGCCTTAGAACTACCACTCGCTCCCGCAGCCCCTTTGCCCAAGCGGTACGTACGTAGTCCTGACGGAGCACCTCCAGCATCTGCGATCGCAAGAACCGCATGATAATAGCACCGATGGCCAGGCCCCCCGCTAGGGCTGGGAGAAACATGGCCTGCATGTTCACAAGGGGGTCCTCAAAGAAGCCTTTGTAGTTGGTGATGGGCGGACTCCAGTGAGCCCAGCGGGCTAGAGAGTAGAGGAGCAATACGCCCACAAAGAAGGATGGTACGGCCAGCCAGAAGATGGCGAACAAGCGCAGAATGTAGTCCAGCCAGGTGTCCTGACGGATGGCCGAGATAATGCCTATGGGCACAGCTACCGCTACTGCTACTATGATCTGGAGGATCGCCAGCTCGATGGAGGTGGCCAATCGGTCCTTCATCTCCAGCATGACCGGTTGCCTGCTGACGAAGGAGTCTCCCAGATCGCCCTGAAAGAGGCCGCTCATGAACTCCCAGTACTGCTTGAGCACAGGCTTGTCCAGGCCCAGATCGTGGCGGCGGATGTCTTTCGCCTCTTGCAGCGAATGGCCCGGGATCTGAGACGCCGCCTGTTGCAGAACGAAATCGCCTGGCGTCACCCGCAGGGCAAGGAAGACCAGGGTAATGACCATGAAGATCACCAGGACGTTAAGAAAGGCGCGACGCACAATGTACTGCTGCACGACTGGCTCGGCTCTCTAGCGCCTGGGAGCAACTCCTGCTAACATATTATCGGCGCAGTGAAGGTATCACCCGCCTTTCGCTCAGTCAAGGGTCAGGCCATAGGCGGGCAAAGGCCGGCAACAAACCCTTGCGCACACACTTCTTGACAGGTTTTCGTTATTGCTATAATATGTGATTGAAGTCACGATCGCCCGCGCCGAAGTCGCCGCAGGCGACACGGGGGACCCAAAAACTCAGGGGTGAATCTCTCGCTTCAGCGAGGGTAGGGTTAGCCTTTCAACCCGAATCCGTCAACTAACCTCGGAGGCGCATGGAAGGCCTTGCCGGCGGTTACTGGCAAAAGGCCTTTTTGTGTCGCCCGAGGCCCTGCTTGGCCAGGCAGGAACGAGCCTCTGGGCGATCCGGCCAAGGGAAGGGGGTTCGAATCAGCGATGCAAGCGGCTCCGCCCAGAGTTTGTCCCCGCTGCCGTGGCTCCATGATCAGGGAAGAGGACTGGTACGGTTCGTACAGTTCTTGCCTTTGCTGCGGCTACGTCCATGAGTTTGGCGCCATGGCTGTCGAAGAGCTTCAAGCCGAGGAAGGGGCACCTCACCGTCAGCGTCGACGGCAGCCATCTCACGGCAAGCTGCGACTGTAGACCCAAACCCGCCCATCGGCGGGCACGCCGCACTCACAAGGAGGGTTGTCAAAGCGTGGCAGCCCTCCTTTCCTACCCCCGCCTAAAGCGTTCTCCAGCAGTGGAAATCAGGCCCTGGCACGCTTGACTTCGGCCAACGCCACAGAATATACTTAGCACAAGGCTAAGTATTTCCAGTGGGGGTGAGGGGCGATGCCTGCCCAGGATAGTAACCAAAAAGAGCGCATCCTCTCCCTGGCCGAGGACATGTTCAAGGCGGGCCGCAACCAGGTGCCACGCGATTGGCACCGCGTCGACCTGACCATGCCCCAACTCAAGGTGCTCTTCTCCCTCTTCGTTGATGGACCGCTTTCCTGCAGCAGCCTGGCCGACGCTGTCGGCGTCTCCCTACCTACCATGAACGGGATACTTGAGCGCCTGAAAGAGCGGGACCTCATCGTCCGCCGCCCTGACCGCCAGGATCGCCGCCGCATCCTCAACAGCCTGACCGGCCGCGGCCATCAGCTCGTCGATGGGCTCTGGACCTCGCACCAGGACTGGATGGCCGAGCTCCTCGACCGCATGGACAGCAGCGACCTGGAGACCATCGAGCAGGCCCTGACCATCATCGTCGCGGCCCTCAGCCGCCAGGAGGAGTACGTATGGACTGGATAACCGGCATCACCCGTTTGGCTCTGGGCAAGCCAGCCGTTGTCTTCCTGGTCACCCTTCTGGTGATCGTGGCGGGCGTCTTCGCCGTGTTTCGCATCAAGACGGAGCTCTTCCCTGACATCGACCTGCCCGTGGTCACGGTGGCCACCAGCTACCCCGGCGCTAGCCCCGACGCCGTCCTCGAGGACGTGACCATACCCGTAGAGAACGCCGTCGCCAGCGTCAGCGAACTCAAGGAACTCCGGTCCATCTCCACCGAGAACCTGTCCGTGGTCACCACCCAGTTTGACTACGGCACCGACATGGACAAGGTGGAACAAGAGATCGCGGCCAAGGTCGACGGTCTTGTCATGCCCACCGGCGCCAACCAGCCCACGGTCGGCCGCATCGACTTGGCCGATTTCCCCATCATCTACTTCAGCGTCTTCGGCGAGCGGGATGTTTCCGAGCTGGAGACCATCGCCCGCAGTGATGTGCTGCCCGCCCTGGAGCAAGTGGACGGTGTGGCCCAGGTCGCCATCTCGGGGGCTGCCGCCCAGCAGGTCTGGGTCACCCTCGACCCCCAAAAGCTCGCCCAGTACGGCCTTACCACCCAGCAGGTTGTGAAGGCCCTTCAGGAGAACAACGTCTCCAGCCCCAGCGGCGTCATCTTCGATAGCCAGGGGCGGGTGCTGCCGGTGCGCACCACCTCTCGCTACACATCCTTGGCGGACATCAGCAACCTGGCGGTGACCAGCTCTGAGGGAGCATCGCCCGTCCTGCTGGGGGACATCGGCCAGGTGCAGATGGACACCGACCGGTTCGCCAGCATCACCCGCACCAAGGGCCATCCCAGCCTGGGCATCACCGTGGTGAAGGGCGCCGATGCCAACACTGTGGAGGTAGCCAACAGCGTCCAGGACAAGGTCAGCCAGATCAGGGAACGCCTGCCCGCCGACGTAGAGATTGTCACCCACTTCGACCAGTCGGACTTCATCGAGGAGTCCATCGCCTCCCTCCTGCGAGAGGGAGCCTTGGGCTTCCTGTTCGCCGTCATCATCATCTATATCTTCCTCACCGGAATCCGCACCACCCTGGTGACCGCCGTCTCCATCCCCCTCAGCATCATCATCGCCCTCATCGTTCTGGCCTGGCAGGGCATCACCCTGAACATGATCACCATGGCCGGCCTGACGGTGGCCATCGGCCGCGTGGTGGACGATAGCATCGTCGTCCTGGAGAACATCTACCGCCATGCCCGCCAGGGCGAGAAGTTATCGGAGGCTGCCTACACCGCCACCCGCGAAGTGGGTACGGCCGTCTTCGCTTCCACTCTGACCACGGTAGCCGTCTTCCTGCCGCTGGCTCTGGCGGGAGGACTGGTGGGCGAGATGTTCTTCTCCTTCGCCCTCACCATTACCATCGCCCTGCTGGCTTCCCTGGCGGTAGCTCTGACGATAGTGCCCACCCTGGCCCGCTACCTCTTGCAGGTGGCACCCGCAGAAGGCGGCCGACCGGGCTGGCTGCGATGGCTGCTTCCCTTCGGCGCAAGGCAGCCCCGGCCATCGCCTGGCGAGGGCGCCGAGGAGACCTGGCTCCAGCGCATCTACACCCCCGTCCTCCGTTGGGCCCTGGCACACCGCCTGGCCACCCTGTCGGCCGGCCTCGTCCTGTTCATCGGCAGCTTTGCCCTTCTCCCCTTCATCGGCGTAAGCTTCCTGCCAGGCAGCAACCTCAATGTCCTCAATGCCAGCGTCGAGCTTCCCCCCGGCACCAGCCTGACCACTACCGAGGCCAAGGCCCAGGAGATCGAGGAGACTTTGAGCCAGGCAGAGGGGCTGGACATCTATGCCATGCTCATCGGCCAACCCGACCCTAGCAGCAGCCTCGGCTCCCTCCAACTGGCCTCCGGACGCATTCCCACCAGCGGCACCATCGCCATGTACCTCACCTACCACAAGAGCGCGGATCTGGATAAAGCGGCGGCCTGGCTGCGAGACGCCTTGAACGCCTTGCCCGGCGAGAAAGAGGTGAGCGTGCAACAGATGTCCGGGGCCAGCCAGACCGACAAGGTGCAGATCAGCATCACCGCCGACAGCCTGGAGGACGCGCAGGCTGCCAATGACCAGCTTCTCCTGAACCTGAAGGATGTCGAGAGCCTGACCAATGTCAGCAGCGACCTCGTATCTGCCCAGCCGGAAGTAGAGGTGCAGGTAGACTCCCAGAAGGCTTCAGCCTATGGCCTCAGCGCCCAGGACGTGTCGCAGCGGGTGAGGGATGCCCTGTTCGGCCAGAAGGCTACTCAAGCGCAGCTAGACGGTAGCACGACCGACGTCTATGTGCGGGTGGCCTACGATGGTAGCAGCAGTGACCAGGGGGCACTGGCCCTGCCCCTGGCCCCCGGCGGGACGCCCACCCTGGGCGACGTGGCTACGGTGACGGTGGCCGAGAAACGGGTGCAGGTGAGCCGCGTCGACCAGAGGCGAGCCGCCACCATCTACGGCATCATCACCAGCGACAACATGCAGGCCGTCTCCGGCAAGGTAGACGACGCCATTGCTCGGGTGCAAAAAGCCCCCGGCGTGAAGATTGAAAAGGGCGGCATCTTTGAGCAGCAGGCGGAGGCCTTCGGTTCCCTGTACATGATCCTGGCCGTTGCCGTAATCGTTGTCTACATCGTCATGGTGGCCAGCCTGGGCTCGCTGGTGAACCCCTTGATCATCATGGTCAGCCTGCCCTTCGCCACCATCGGCTCGTTCTTCGCCCTGTTCATCACCCAGCGCGAGATCGGCCTGCCAGCCATGATCGGCTTCCTGATGCTCATCGGCATTGTGGTGACCAACGCCATCGTCCTCATCACCTTCGTGGAGCAACAGCGAGCGCGTGGCCTTTCCACCCACGAGGCCCTCATCCAGAGCGGACGCGCCCGCGCCCGCCCCATCCTGATGACCGCCGTGGCCACCATCTTCGCCCTGATTCCCCTCTCTCTGGGCCTCAATGAGGGCGCCCTCATCGCCGCCGAGCTGGGCACGGTGGTCATCGGCGGGCTGTTCACCTCCACCATCCTCACCCTGCTGGTCATTCCGGTGGTCTACAGCTTGGTAGACAACTGGCGCAGCCGCCTGCGCGGCCAGCCAGCGGACGGCTAGAGGGTCGCGACTTTCGAGACGTCGGTCCTAATGGCTGCGATCGATGCATTGCAGCCCCCCTTTTGGGCCCGCTCATGGTGAGCTTGTCGAACCATGAGCCCCCGCTCATCCTTCGACAGGCTCAGGATGAGCGGCCAGAGAGCGTCTGACGCTCCCTTTCTCACCTAGACTGAAGCACTACACACTGATTCCACCGCCTCGTCCTTGGCCCTTCACGTATTTCACAGAAGTTGCTCACCTTTCTTCGCGTCGAGGGAATGCCGGTCATGATACCTGATAACCGATACTTTGTTGTTAAGCAATAGAAGCCCCGTTAGCGCCGTCGCTGTTGCAGCCCCAGCAACGTTAGACGGTGGAAGGAGAGTGATGGGCGAATGCAGACGAAAGCTCGCGCGCCCACCGAGGAAGGCCACGTTTCGCCGCGGAGAAACGAGACAACCGTTATCTTCGTGGGCCACGCTCGCCTGCCTCAGAGCCTGGCGCCGCGCGACTCCTCCTCCGTAGTCTCGGTGGAGTTGGAGGCAGAAATAGCCAGCGGGACCATCCTGGGCACCTCTGTCAAAGGCGTCCTGCCCCTAGGGACCAGACTTCTCGACGAGGTGCTGGCTGGTCGAAGGATAGGCGATGGCTCCCAGGAAGCGGTAGAAGAGATTAGGCAGCGCTACGTCTGTCCCTCTCAGAAGGCCCTGTGCACGGCTGTAGCCAACGCCTACGAGGCATATTATCGTTATCGCCAACAGGGGGTCCCTCCCCTCTAGATTCTCTCCCCATCGACCGATTTTTCACCAATAGTCTGCCGACAGGCCCTTGCCTTTCGAAGGAGGAGAGGGCTATGCTATTCATGAAGGCAATTCCAAGCGAGGTTAGGGCCGGCATGGAGTACCTGGGCGCGCAGCACGATATTCGGGACGACTCATCCGCCTTGCTGGAGGGGACAGAGGACCGCTACTCCAACTTGCAGTTCCACTTCCTGCGGCGGCTGAATCGCTTGCTGCGCCTGCGCCAGCAACAGAGGGACCACCTCAAACCCGAGGGCCTGCGCCTGATCGATCGGGCCATCTTCGCCACCTACCGCGACTGCGCGGCGGCAGGCGTGTCGGCCGAGGCCCAAAAAGTGGTGCAATCCGCGGGCAGCCACACGTCGGCGGGCAGCAGCGAGAGCTAGAGAGACACCCTGAGCCGAAGCTCCAGAACACCCCGGCCGCCGGGGTGATTTTGTTTGGGTGAGGCCCAGCTTGGCTCTTGGCTAGCCGCCGGCCCCGCCGGGGCGCTTGCCGTTTGCCCTCTTCCGCCCATCCAACTGCTGCCGGCCAAGCGCCTGCACACACTCCTCGAGAGCAACATCAAGATAGAGGGGCAGCTGATCGAGCAGCGTCTGGAGCTCCTCTACAGTCAGCTCAATGCCCTCTTTGGCAAGAATCCCCCGAACCTGCTCATCGGTTGCGCGCCAGATCTCCTTCTCCACCTGGCATCTCCGTCCCTTCCCGATAACTTGGACGGCGACGGGAAACCTGCGAGCCGCAGCGGGCGAATCCAAGCCAACAAGCCCCGTCCGCAACGCGTCCGCCTTCTGCCGGCGTGACAAGGCCTGGCAGGCTCAGCCTGCTGCGCTGACAGGGATGAAGCCAGTGGGATTGCGAAGCGGGGTTCTACTGGGAGAAGGTCTCCCCAGCAGACCCGCCCTTAGGCCACTGGGCGCTATCAGTTGGAAGGTCCCGACAACCACTCCACTAATAGGACGCCTATCGGGGAGACTTGCTACACTGCTGCTTCTACGCGGTTGCGCAGGACGCCGATGCCCTCAACCTCCACCTCGACGACATCTCCACCCTTTAGCGGGGCAGTAGTGCCCGGCGTGCCGGTGAACAGCACATCGCCTGGCTCCAGGGTCATCACCTGGCTGGCGAAGCTCAGCAGGCGGGCCACGTCGTGGATCAGGAGGGACGTATTGGTGTGCTGGACGACCTCCCCATTAACACGGGTTTGTAGCTCCAGGTTGGTGGGATCGAGGTTGGTGGCAATCCAGGGGCCGAGGGGGGCGAAGGTGTCGCAGCCCTTTGCCCGCCACCACTGGCGGTCGCCCTGCTGCCAATCGCGGGCACTGACATCGTTGCCGCAGGTGTAACCCAGCACATAGGCTAAGGCCTCATCAGGCGTCACGTCTCTGGCCCGGCGGCCGACGACTGCCACCAGCTCGCCTTCGTAGTCCACCCGCGCGGCGGTGGCGGGCAGAACGATCGCCTCCTCGGGCCCGATAACCGCCGAGGGCGGCTTGAGGAACAGCTCGGGGTTGGCTGGCGCTGAGCTCTGGTCGAACTGGTGCAGATGGCTGCGGTAGTTGAGGGCCACTGCCAGGATCTTGGTTGGCCTCACCGGAGCCAACAACCTCACCCGCGCTAGGGGTACGATCTCCTCGCCCGACCGCCAGCGGCCGAAAGGGCTGCCGACTATGGGCCTGAGCAGCTCGCCCTCCACCAGGGCGTACCCTTGGCGCCGGCCGTGGCGAAATCGGGCAAATCGCAAAATGGAGGGCCTCACGGCATACCTGCCTTGAAGGAGATAACCTCAGCCCTTGCCCGTCGGCACAACAAGGCTTCACCCCTCTGCCTGCCGGCGGACGGGCTTTCGGTCCGGCAGCCGTCTAACGGGATAGCACCAAGGACTGGCGGTCACAGCGGGAGCGGGTGCAGAGGCCAACCCGACAACACCGAGATGCCCATGACTGATAGCTTCGCTTAGGAAAGCAGGCTACGTGAAAGGAACACAGCCCCGGCATACCAAGCCCAGCTGCATCTTCAAGGGCACAGGGCAGTCCCTACCCAGCCCCTTCCTTCCGCGCTGCAGCCGGACCCTCGGTTCTCTGGCTGGTGCGTGAACTCAGCAACGTCGCGTGGGCAACCGGCAGGTCCTGGCGTCCGGCGTTCACCCAGCCACAATCCGTCCAGCGGCACACTTCCAGACCACGACCAAAGTCAAACGAAACAGAGTAGCGTTGGCATTGAGGACACAGCTTCAGTGCCATTGGTTATCTCCTTTCTGCCCTGTAGGGTGGCGGCTCGAACAGTCTGTGGTAGGCTCTCCCTTTTACGCCCTCGAATAGCTCCGCCGGGACACCTCCTTCGTCAAGTGCATTGATGGCTTCGTCCTCCGGGTACGGTTCCGCAAAAAGACACCTTTCTATTCCGGCATGGACCACCATCTTCGCGCACAGAGGACAAGGCAGCGTGGTTGTGTACAGAACGCTTCCGTCAACTTGTGTTCCGCCGAACTTGGACGCCTGCAGAACTGCTGCTTCTTCAGCATGTACCGCTATGCACAGATCAAGCATCCTGCCCGGGATGAAGTCGCTCCCTAGTCTTCTGCGACAGTCATCGTTGGGACAGAT
>JALHUG010000161.1 GCA_022866185.1 Dehalococcoidia bacterium | reverse complement strand
TGAAGCTCCCGCTGAGCGGCCTCCTCCGCGCTCTCGCCCGCATCGACCCCGCCAGCAGGAATCTCCAAGAGCGATCGCTCGACGGGCAGGCGGTACTGACGCACCAGAAGGACATTCCCCTGACCGTCCAGGGCAACGATGGCCACCACGGGCGCATGCTCCACAACCTCGCGGACGGCCGAGCGGCCCTCGGGGAGCTTCACCCGATCCACGCGCAGGCTCACCACCCGCCCCTCGTACAGCCGACGGCTCTCCACCACCTGCTCCTCATCCGAGGGGTTTCGGGATGCCTGCACCAGATCTTGCCTCTACGAGGGGGCTAAGCCTTGAACTCGATGATGACCGCTACCTCGTCGCAGTTGGGGAACTTGGGGCAGCGGAAGCACTCGCCCCAAACCTTGCGGGGCAGGGCCATCACTTCGGCCTGGTGGAAGCCCAGCCTCTCGAAGAAGCTAGGCTGTCGGGTCAGGGCAAAGACGGTGATAATACCCAGAGCACGCGCCTCGTCAAGGCAGGCCTCCACCAGTTGGGCGCCGACACCTCTAGCCTGCCACTCGTCAAGCACGGCAAGGGAGCGAATCTCTGCCAGGTCCTCCCACATGATGTGAAGGGCAGCGCAGGCTACCAGCCGATTGTTGTCACGCACCACCAGGAAGTCGCGCAACTGCTCATAGATCTCGGCCAGGGGGCGAGGGAGCATCTCCCCCAGAGAGGCAAAACCGCTCACCAGGTCCTGGATGGCGGGGGCGTCGGCCATGGTGGCCCTCTCGAGGTGAAATTGCTCGCCCACTGCTGTCCTTCCGCCCTCAAACGTTCTCTTCGCCCGGCCGCAGGAAGGGCCCGGCGGAATCGGTCGCGTTGAGCCAGCCCAGTTGCTGGCTGAGAGCGGCATAGTAGTCGAGGGGCGAACCCAAACGCAAGAAGCGGGCCAGATGATGGCTGTGGTACACTCGCACCCCCTCGCCCTTCGCCAGCTCCTTGTTCACCTGCCCGTCCACGCTAAGGATGGCCTTTTCGTGGCTGGTTACCCGCAGCTCGATCACCGCCGAAGAAGGCAGCACCAGTGCCCGCGCGGCGGCCAGATGAGGAACCACAGGCATCAACACCAGCTCGTGCGCCTCGGGGTGAAGAATGGGGCCACCCGCCGATAGCAGATAGCCCGTGCTGCCGGTGGCCGTGGCCACGATCACCGCGTCCCCGCGGTAGTGGCCCAAGAGCCTGCCATCGACAGAGGCCTCCACATGTACCGCTCGTCCAGGGGCACCGCGGCCAACCACAATGTCGTTGAGGGCATGGTATCTCACACCTTCAGCGACAGGAGCGCCCGGCGCCTCTAGAAAGTCTCCATGAAGCAATGTGCGTTCCTCGACCCGAAAGCCGCCTTCCAGTATTTGGGGAAGCTTGGCCAGCGCCTCCTCCGCCGTCAGCTCGGCCAGGAAGCCCAGACGACCCATGTTGATCCCCAGCAGGAGCGTGGGGTGGAGTATGACCAAGCGGGCTGCCCAGAGCATTGTCCCGTCGCCGCCAACGCAGATCAGGAGATCGGTGCCTTCTAGGTTGCGCCGAGCCTCTCCCTCGTCCCAGGCTGAGGTGATCCAGACCTCGCTCACATGCGGGGCAAGGGCTGCCTTCAGCTCCTCGGCCAACGCCTGGGCGGCGGGCCACTGAGGGTGGAAACAGATGCCCACCTTCCTCACGAGACGCTCCCTGCCTTTCTCTCCACCTCTGGCGGCAGGAGGAGAAAGAAGAACTCCCGGTTGCCGGCCGGCCCCAGCAGGGGAGAAGGGGTCAGACCAAGGATGCGGAAGCGCTGCTCGACCGCCCAGGCCAGGAAGCGCCCGATGAGCGTGGCCTGGAGCAGAGGGTCGCGAATGACCCCGCCCTTGCCCACCTCACGCCGACGGGCCTGGAACTGAGGCTTGAACAAGGCGATGATCTTCCCCTCCGGTTTCAGGAGTCCGGCTATCGCCGGTAGCACCTTCTCCAACCCGATGAACGACACGTCGACCGTAGCCAGGTCCACCTCTTGCGGCAACGAGCGCAGGTAGCGGACGTTCACCCGCTCCATAGGCACCACCCGTTCGTCCTGGCGGAGGCGATAATCCAACTGACCGTAGCCCACATCCACAGCATAGACACAACGAGCGCCGTGCTGGAGGAGGCAATCGGTGAAGCCGCCGCTGGACGCCCCCACATCCACCGCCACCAAGCCCTGCCCATCGACACCAAACGCCTGCAGAGCGTGTGCCAGCTTCTCGCCGCCACGGCTCACATAGGGAGCCCCGGCAAGCAGCCGCACCTCGGTCGCCTCAGAGATGAGCATCCCCGGCTTGGCGACCGCGCTGTCTCCAACCAGCACCATGCCGGCCAAGACCGCCGCTCGCGCCTTCTCTCGGCTCTCGGCCAGGCCTCTCTCCACCAATATAGTATCCAGGCGACGCTTGGCCATGAAACGCAATTCAGCATAGGCAGGAAGAAGAGGAAAGTCAAGGCGAAGCACCTAGCAATGAAAGTCTAGGTGGCTAGAAGGGCCGGGCTAGGCCGTCTCGCCGCGGGCCTCTTCCCCAAATAGCTCCACCACCTGGCCGCCGCCGCTGAGAACGATAGCCCGGCGGCGCCCGCCTATGACCTCGCCATCCACCACGCACTTCTTGATATCGGGATGCGAGGGGATCTCATACATTACGTCCAGAAGAGCCTCCTCCACCACCGTGCGCAGGCTGCGAGCGCCCATCTTGTGGTGCAGGGCCTCCTCGGCCGCCGCCTCCAGAGCGTCGTCGGTGAATACCAGCTCCACGCCGTCCAGAGCGAAGAAACGCTGAAACTGCTTCACCAGGGCATTCTTGGGCTCGGTAAGGATAGCCAACAGGGCCTGCTTGTCCAGCGATTGCAGAGTCACAATCACCGGCAGACGGCCCACGAACTCGGGGATAAGGCCGTACTCCAGGAGATCATCGGGCGCCACATGGGTAAGAAGCTCATCGCGCGCCTTGAGCGCGTCCGCTTGAGGCGGGCCCGCCCGGAAGCCAAGTGTGCGCTTGCCCGTGCCCAGGCGCTTGTCGACGACCGCATCGAGCCCCAGGAAGGCACCACCACATATGAATAGGATGTTGGTGGTGTTGATCTGGATGAAGTCCTGGTGAGGATGCTTGCGACCGCCCTGAGGGGGCACATTGGCCACGCACCCCTCGACGATCTTCAACAGGGCCTGCTGGACCCCCTCGCCTGATACGTCGCGGGTGATGGAGGGATTATCGCCGCTCTTGCGGGCGATCTTATCGATCTCGTCGATATAGATGATCCCTCGCTCGGCGCGCGCGGTATCATATCCCGCCGCCTGGATGAGGCGCAGGAGAATGTTCTCCACGTCCTCGCCCACATAGCCCGCCTCGGTCAGAGCAGTAGCATCGGCGATGGTGAAGGGGGCATCGAGAATCTTGGCCAGGGTGCGCGCGAGGAGGGTCTTGCCGCAGCCGGTGGGGCCCAGCAGCAGGATATTGCTCTTCTCCAGCTCGACGTCGGTGGGC
>JALHUG010000160.1 GCA_022866185.1 Dehalococcoidia bacterium | reverse complement strand
CTGGAGAAGGAGAGCACCGTCCTCCTCATCAAGGCCCTGGAGACCATCGGCGATAGCTACGGCATCTACGGCTTCTCGGGCTACGGGCGGGAGAACGTGGAGTTCTACGTCATCAAGGACCTAGAGGAGCCCTTCAGCGAGCGGATCAAGCGGCGCATCGATAAGATCGCCCCAGTACGCTCCACCCGCATGGGGCCGGCCATCCGCCACGCCACCACCAAGCTGGACGCCCACCAGGCCAAGGTGCGCATCCTCTTCCTCGTGTCCGACGGCCGCCCCCAGGACCACGGCTACGGCCGCGACCGCACCGAGAAGGAGTACGCCATCCACGACACCCACGTGGCCCTGCTGGAGGCCAAGCGCAAGGGGATCGTCCCCTTCTGCCTCACCGTCGACCGCTACGGCCACGACTACCTGAAGCAGATGTGCGACGACATCGGCTACGCCGTCGTGGCCGACATCGAGTCCCTCCCCTCCCGCATCACCACCCTTTACCGCCGGCTCACGGAGTAGGGGGCGTGAACGCACTGTAGGGGCGCTGCTCGCCGCGCCCCCGCCCGCTTGCCACGCCGCTCGCCGCGCCCTTGCTTGCCGCGCAGCGTCCCTACGTGTTCGATGGGTTATCCGGATCGTCCAGCCAGTTGCCGGGATTGTCGCGGATGTACTGGCGGAGGGCGCTCAGCTCCTCCTCATCCCTGATGATGTGTTCATAGTAGTTGCGCTGCCAGAACGGCCGGTTGGATTGGCCAAGGATCTTGTTGGCCTCGATGGCAGAGATGGACTTGAACGCTCGGACAACATCACCCAACGTAGCGGCGCGGCTTCTCATGCCCGTAGGGGCGCTGCTCGCCGCGCCCGTGTTTGCTGCATCCGGCAAGATGATGATGCCATGAACATGGTTGGGCATGATGACGAATTCATCCAGCGCGACGATGGGAAACCGCGCAGGCAGGCCACACCATGCCAGCCGAACGACCTCCCGCACCGGCTCGGCCTGCAGGGACAGCGCGCGGTTGTGGGTACAGATGGTGACGAAATAGGCTCCGACCTGCGAATAATCATATCCGGCAAGGCGAATGGATCGGCGATGATGAATCCGAGGATCGTATCCCACAGTCATATATGATACAGGGGGCGCAGCGAGCGGCGCCCCCTACGCCCACGACCCCGCTGCCTACCGCCCCAGCACCGCCCGCCGCAGCAGCGCCAGCGCCGTGGTCACCGCCCGCCGCTTGATGGCCGCCCGGCTCTGGGCGAAGGCGTAGCTTATCGCTTGGGGTGCGCGGCCGTCGTCCAGGGCGATGTGCACCGTGCCCACCGGCTTGTCCTCCAGCGGCTCGGGGCCGGCCACGCCCGTGACGCCGATGCCGAGGTCAGCGCCCAGCCGCTCGCGGGCGGCGCGGGCCATGTCTAGCGCCACCTCCTGGCTCACCACCCCGTGCCGGCGGATAAGCTCTTCGTCCACGCCCAGGGCTATCTTCATCTCGGCGGTGTAGGCCACGAAGCCGCCCTTGAAGTAGCTCGAGCTGCCGGCGACGTCGGTGATGGTGCTGGCCAGCAGGCCGCCCGTGCACGACTCCATGGTGGCCACGCTCAGCCCCCGCTCCTGCAGCATCGCCCCCACGACTGCCTCCAGCGTCTCGTCGTCGGCGCCCCAGATGGCGTTGCCCAGGATGCCTCGCGCCTGCTCCTCCATCGGCGCGATGAGGCGCTGGGCCTCGTCGCGGCTGGCGGCCTTGGCGGTGATGCGCAGGTGCACGCCGTCGGCCTTGGCGTAGACGGCCACGCTGGGATTGGTGGAGCCGAGCAGCGGGCTGACCATCTCGTCGACGCCGCCCTCGCCGATGCCCACCGTCTTCAGGGTGCGGGAGACGATGACCCCGCCCGTCGCCAGCTTGGCCAGCCTGGGGGCCACCTCCTTTTCCCACATGCGCTCCATCTCCGCCGGCGGGCCAGGCATGGCCACCAGGATGCGCCCCTCGCGCTCCACCCACCAGCCGGGGGCAGTGCCGTGCGGGTTGGCGATGGCTCGGGCTGAGGCGATGAGGGCGGCCTGCTTGACGTTGCGCTCGGGCATGACAATGCCGCGGCTGGCGAATAGGGCGCGGACCTGGGCTTCGAGCGCGCTGTCCACCGACAGGGGCTCGTCCAGGGTGGCAGCGATGGCCTCGCGCGTCAGGTCGTCCTCGGTGGGGCCGAGGCCGCCGGTGGTGAGGATGAGGTCGGAGCGCTCCCAGGCGCGGCGGAGGGCCTCCCTGAGGCGATCCACGTTGTCCCCCACCTGGGTCATCCAGTAGAGGTCGATGCCCAGGGCAGGCAGGCGGGCGGCGATGTACTGGGCGTTGGTGTCCAGGATCTCGCCCAGGAGGATCTCGGTGCCAATGGAGATGATCTCGGCTCTCATGGAAGCAGCGCTAGGATAGGCCAGGGCGATCGCCTCGTCAAGGCGGCGAGCAGATGATCTCTGGTTCGCCGCCGATGGGTGAAATCCCTAACCCTGCGGGATAAATCCCGCAGCACCAGAATCTCGATTCTGGGAAGCCGCGGGTTTCAACCCGCGGGATGGTCCGAAAACCCCCGCCCGCCAAGAGTGAACCAGTCACCGCAGATGGCGGCGCGGAAGAGGCCCGCTGGACATCCACCGCTCGCCTTGACGTTGCCCGTTGCCGCCTATAATATTCGGCGGAAAGGGGGACGCCAACTGAGCGGTCGTAACTGGTTCATGTTTGGTGGGTTCTGGGCTCCTGGGTTCATACGCAACCCCAGCCTGAAGGCTGGGGCATGGGGAGGCCAATCTGATGCCCCCGCCTTAAGGCGATCAAGAAAATAAGAATACCCCTGAGGGTTTCCGCCGAAGGCGGATCCGCCTCTGGCGGAGAAACCCTCAGCTTTGGGGAAGCTGCGGGATTTATCCCGCAGAGGTGAAT
>JALHUG010000159.1 GCA_022866185.1 Dehalococcoidia bacterium | reverse complement strand
GGCGTCCACCGAGAGGTACTGGCCGTAGAGCACGGCGGCGAACAGGGGGATGGTGGCGACGGCTGCCCCTACCGACCAGTAGCCGCTCACCACGTCCTCCAGGAAGAGGCCGCCGCCCAGGGTCAGGAGGGCGGGAAGGAAGAGGAAGGCGACGGTGTCGTCGGGGCGGGTGAAGGGGCTGGCCGGATGGGAGCGCAGGACGCCGTCGGTGCCCAGGGCGGCCAGGCCGGCCAGCAGGAGGAGGAGCCACCCCTGAGTGGGCTCGATGGCCACATAGGCGACCATGCCCACGCCGAGGGCGATGGCCAGCAGGTTGGCGCTGTCGGAGCGGGGTACGGCCTGGATGAGCGTGTCCACGGGGGACATGCTAGCGGAGGGGAGGGACAGAGTCAAATCAGAGGACTGGCGTGGCTGGCTCGCGACATTGGGTTTTCGTATTCGGCACCGCCCCGTGAACGGGGCGGCATGCCGAGGCTGGGTTGATGCCCCAGCCTTCAGGCTGGGGTCGAGGGTCCGCCCAGCACGATGGCCAGCAGGTTGGCGCGGTCGGAGCGGGGTACAGCCTGGATTAGCGTGTCCACGGGGGTGATCCTAATGCGGCGGCACACTGGCCGTCAAATCACCGCCTCCGCGCTCACGCAAGGCAGCTTCGAGGCGCTCTAGCCGCCGAAGCACCTCGTCCAGCTTGTCGCCCTCCAGCCGTTGTTCCTGCTCGACGAAGAATGACGCCAGGTTTGCCGTGATCAGGGAAAAGATGGCCACGCCAAGGAGGATGAGCACGTAGGCGATGCCGCGGCCGGCCATCGTTCTCGGGACGGCGTCGCCGTAGCCGACCGTGCTAACGGTGCTGACCGCCCACCAAAGGGCATCGCCGAAGCTGTTGATGGTGGAGCCATCGGCCCCGCGCTCCACCAGCGTCATGGCACCAGCGCAGGACAGGATCAGGGCGAGGGCCACACCCAGCACTGGACGCATCCCGAGGGCATTTCGCAGCGACGTGAGGCTTCGGGCAGCCGCTGCTGCCGCTCTCACGAGCGAGATGAGGCGAAAGGCGCGCGCGCCTCTCAGCAGTCTGGTGGCCCGCAGCACGCGCAAAGGTCGCAACATTGGTAGCACAACGATGACCACATCAAGCCAATTTCGCCGCAGATACCGGAGGCGTGCATCTGACAAATACGTCCTGACCCCCAGGTCCGCGGCAAAGATCGCCCAGATGAACCAATCCAGCGCTAGAAAGGTCTCTTCTATCTCGGGGGACAGATCGGCAACGAATGGCAAGACAACCAGAGGTATCATCGCCAGGGCTAACACCAAGAGCGGCAGCTCTGTGAGCTTCTCCACTCTCTCCAGCAATTCTTGTCGCCTATTCCTGTCCATAGCACTCCTCCTGAGCCGCGATATATCCGCTCATACCCTGGTAGGTCCCGCCCCCGCCAGCTCCTCCAGCACCCGCTGGAGGGCCTGGGGCCAGGCGGGGCCCAGGCGGGCTTGCTCCAGCCACAGCGTGGTTCGGCCCAGGCGGACGCCCTCCGGCAGGCGGCCGCGCAGGGCGTCGGCCGGGAGCTCTTGGCCCTCCTTGAGGCGCACGACGATCTGGCCGTCCTCGGTGGCGATCGACTGCACCCCCGCCTGGAGGGCCAGCACCCGCAGCCGCACGACGTACAGGAGGTTCCTGGCCAGCGGCGGCGGCTCCTGAAAGCGGTCGGTCAGCTCCTGGGCTAGCTCGTCCACCTGGCTCAGGCTGTCCATCTGGGCCATTCGCTGGTAGAGCGCCAGGCGCAGGTTGAGGTCGGGCACGTAGCTCTCGGGCAGGTGGGCCGACAGCGGCAGGTCGATGGTCACCTCCGGCCCCTCCCTGGACGGTGGAGGCGCCTGCCCCTGCATGACCGCCCGCAGCCGCTCCACCGCCTCCGCCAGCAAGCGAACGTACAGCTCGAAGCCGACGGCGGCCATGGGGCCGCTCTGCTCCGGCCCCAGCAGGTTGCCAGCGCCACGGATCTCCAGGTCGCGCAGGGCGATCTGGAAGCCGGCCCCTAGCTCGGTGGCCTCGAAGATGGTCTGAAGGCGCTTCTGGGCGGCCTCCGTCAGGCGGGCCTTGCGATCGTAGATCAGGTAGGCGTAGGCCACGCTTGCCCCGCGCCCCACGCGCCCGCGAAGCTGGTAGAGCTGGGCCAGCCCCAGCTTGTCGGCCTGGTGGATGATGATGGTGTTGACGTTGGGGATGTCCAGGCCCGACTCGATGATGGTAGTGCAGACCAGCACATCGATGCGCCCGCTCACAAAGGCCAGCATCACCTGCTCCAGCGCGTGCTCCGGCATCTGGCCGTGGGCTACGGCGATCTCCGCCTCGGGCACGATCTCCCGCAGGCGGCGGGCCAGGTAGTCGATGGTCTGCACGCGGTTGTGGACGAAGTACACCTGGCCGCCGCGGTCGAGCTCGCGCAGGACGGTCTCGCGGATCAGCCGCTCGTCGAACTCGGAGACGTAGGTCTTGATGG
>JALHUG010000158.1 GCA_022866185.1 Dehalococcoidia bacterium | reverse complement strand
GCTTGCTCCCGCGAGCGAGTGACCAGCACCCGCTTGCCGAACAGTGGCTTCGTATCGAACCAGCGGAGCTTTTCCCGCAGACGCACCACCTCGCCAACGATCGTTACCGCCGGCGGCTTGATGTCGGCCTCTCGCGCCTTCTCCACGATGTCGGCCAGGGTGCCGGTCACCGTCTTCTGGTGTGCCTCCGTCCCTTGCTGGACGATGGCCACCGGCGTGCGGTCGTCTCTGCCGTGCTCGATCAGCTTGGCCACGATCTTGGATAGATTGCCGATGCCCATGAGGAAGACCAGGGTGCCTACCCCCGTGGCCAGCTTCGGCCAGTCGATGCTGGAATCGGCCTTGGTGGGGTCCTCGTGGCCGGTGACCACAGCGAAGGTGCTGGTGTGATCGCGATGGGTTACAGGTATGCCGGCGTAGGCCGGCGCAGCGATGGCGCTGGTCACACCCGGCACCACCTCGAAGGGCACCCCCGCCTCTGCCAGGGCTTCCGCCTCCTCGCCACCGCGGCCGAAGAGGAAGGGGTCGCCCCCCTTCAGGCGCACCACCACCTTCCCGGCGAGCGCCTTTTCCACCAGGAGGGCGTTGATCGCCTCCTGAGGCAGAGCGTGCCCCTGGGGGCTCTTCCCCGCGTCGATCAGCTCGCATCCCTGTGGGGCCTGTCTGAGCAGGGCCGGGCTGACCAGCCGGTCGTACACGACCACGTCTGCCTTCTGGAGGCAAGCCAGGCCCTTCACCGTGATCAGCCCCGGGTCGCCGGGGCCAGCCCCCACCAGGTAGACCAGACCCTTATTGGCCACCTGCCGCCTCGCGCAGGATCTGGGCGGCGCCTTGGCTCAGCATCCTGGCTGCCAGGCGCCGCCCGGCAGCCTCGGCGTTGCGAGAGGAGCCTCTGAGGCTGTCGCGGATCACTTTCTTGCCGTTTAGGTTTGCCACTAGACCCTGGAGAAGCAGTCGCCCATGAGCTACTGCCGCGTAGGCAGCCACGGGCACAGTGCAACCACCGCCCAGGGCGAGGAGGAAGGCCCGCTCGGCACTTACGGCTCTCTCAGTCGGACGGTGATTCAGCGGCTGGACCAGCTCTCTCACCTCTTCGTCGCTCTCCCTCACCTCGACCGCCAGCGCTCCCTGCCCCACGGCGGGCAGCATGAGCGTCAGGGGTAGCCATTGGCTGATGGCCGAGGTGCGTTGGAGACGTATGAGCGCCGCCGCAGCCAGGATCATGGCGTCATAGCCGCCGCTGCTCAGCTTTCTGAGGCGGGTGTCCACGTTGCCCCGCACATCCTGAACCACCAGGTCGCTACGATAGGCCAGAAGCTGAGCCCGCCTGCGGGCGCTCCCGCTGCCGACGACGGCGCCGCTCGGCAGATCGTCCAGGGTTAGGCCGCCGCGCGAGACCAGCGCGTCTCTGGCGTCCTCGCGGGGGAGGACGGCCCCTATCTTCAGGCCCGTTGTCAGTTGCGTCGGCATGTCCTTCAGGCTGTGGACAGCCAGATCGATCTCGCCCGCCAGGAGCTTGTCCTCGAGCGCCTTCACGAAGACCCCGCGCCCGCCGATGCTGGCGAGGCTGGCCTGCCGCCGGACATCGCCCTCGCTTCGTATCTCCCGCAGCAGCCAATCCCTGTCGGGGTGGAGGAAGGAGAGCATGCCTCGCGCTGCCTCGGCTTGCGCTCTGGCTAGTCGGCTGCCGCGCGTGCCGATGAGCAAGGTGCGGCGGTTGGCCATCAACATCCCTCGTCGCTATGCCTCGCTCTGCCTGTCCTGGCTTTCTGCGTCCTCCAGGGCGAAGAGGTCCCGGATCACCATCGCGTGGAGATGGCCATCCTGGCCGTTGGCGCGCTCTTTGAGATTAACGATAGGAGAATGAAGCAGCTTGTTCACGATAGCCAGCGAGAGGGCTTCAACGATCGACCTCTGCTGCTCGGGGAGGGGGCCCAGCCTGCGCAGGGCCTTCTGTAGCTCCGCCAGGCGGATCTCCTCGGCTCGCCCCCTCAGGCTGGTGATGGTGGGTAGCACCTCCAGAGCCCTGAACCAGGCCATGAAGTCTGTCTGCTCCCTCTGGATGATGGCTCTCACCTTGGGGATCTCACGCCTGCGGCGCTTCAGGTTGGCCTCCACCACCTTCTCCAGATCATCGATGTCATAGAGGTGGACGTTGTCGATGCGGCTGACCTCGGGGTCCACGTCACGCGGCACGGCAATATCCACCAGCAGGAGGGGACGCTGCTGCCGCAGGGCCATGGCCTGCTCTACCGCCTGGGCGCGAATCACCGGATGGGGCGCCGCTGTGGAGCTGATGACGATGTCGGCGGAGCAGAGAGCCTGAGCGATACGGCCGAAACCCACGACCCGGCCCCCGCACTGGCGAGCGACGGCCTCGGCCTTGCGGCGGGTGCGGTTGATGACGCTGATCTCGCCGATTCCGCTTTCCATGAGGTGCTTCAGGGTCAATTCGCTGGTCTCGCCGGCCCCCACCACCAAGGCCTGGCAATCGCTGAGGTCTTCGAAGATCTTCTTGGCCAGCTCCACCGCCGCGTAACTGATGGAGATGGCATCGCGCCCGATGGTGGTCTCGGTGCGCGCTCGCTTGCCCACGGTGATGCTCTTGCGGAACAGCCTCGCCAGCACCGGCCCTATCGCCTTGGTGGCGCTGGCAAGACTGTAGGCTTCTCGTACCTGGCCCAGGATCTCGTTCTCCCCCACGATCATCGAGTCGATCCCTGCCGCCACGCTGAACAGGTGGGCCACTGCTTCCTCGTCTTCACAGGTGTAGAGGTGGCTTTCAAACTCGGCTGGGGGCAAGCCCTGCCGCTCGCCCAGGAAACGCACCAGATACTCACGGCCCCTGGCCGCATCTTCGGCCAGGGCGTAGATTTCGGTGCGGTTGCAGGTGGAGAGGATGGCGCCTTCCTGAAGGACGCCGCCCTGGCGAGCGCGATAGTCCGCCAGAGCGGAAAGGGCCTGACGGAGGCGGCTGCCGCTGAAGGCCAGCCGCTCGCGCACCTCGACCGGGGCTGTCTTGTGGTTGAGGCCGATCGCTAGGATATTCACCGCTGGCTCCCTGAGGGGGAGGGGGTCTTCCTCCTGCCGCGGCCGCCGGCCTTCAGGACATAGGTGGCGAGGATGTCGGTCGCCAGCCGTTCCGCCTCTTGCCGTTTCCCCGTCTTGAGCAAGGCCAATACTTCTGAGTCGGCCAGGGCGTACCAGAAGCGGAGACGAGCCCGGCTTGAAAGCTCCCTGCCGACGCGATCCCTCAGAGCCCCCGCTATCTCCAGGAAAGCGGCATACTCGCGGCCAAAGCGGGGCTCAAGCTCCTGGCGCAGGCGGGCCGAAAGGGCCGGGTCTTGCCCGCCAGTGCAGATGCTGATCGTCAGGTCTCCCCTTCGCACCACAGAAGGCGCGAAGAAGTTGCAGCGGTCGGGATCGTCAACCACGTTGATCAGAAGGCGCCTCTCCTGGGCCTCTTGCCATACGTTTCTGTTGACGGTCGGGTCGTCCGTAGCCGCGATGACAACAAAAGCGCCCTCCAGGTCTCCCGGTTGGTAGCCTCGAGGGCGGTGCTCGATGCGCTTCGCTTGCAGGAGTGCGGTTAGCTTATGCGTCAGGCGGGGGCTGATCACGACCACTCGCTCTGCGCCCGCTTCCAAGAGGGACTCCACCTTGCGCTGCGCTACCTCGCCGCCTCCCACCACAATGCAGCATCTGTTCTCCAGGCCGATCAGATTGATGGGGTACGATCTCAAAGAAATCCTGTCCCTTGCGCTCCTGGGGGCCCCTATGCCCCAGCATGCCAGTGCCTCCAGACTACCATCGGGAAAGCGCTGTCGGAAGAGGTAAAGCCCTGGAATCTTCAAGAAATCTCTCGTAAACTCCTGTGGATTCTCGCTAAATCTCCCAACCCTGCGCTTTCCGCCGCCGGGGCGAATGCGTTCAGGCTTGCGGCTGTCGAGGGCGCAGGGCGGCGAGCAGGATATCGGGCCTGTCGGACATGAGGCCATCCACCTCAAGTGGGGCCGGTGGTTCAAGCGTGACCGGCTTCCCTGGCGAGCACGGGCGCGCAGGCACTAGGGGTATTGCGCCCCTGACCGCTGCCAGGCTACTCTATTCTTGAGGGCGGGTTCACCTGATGCGAGGCCCACATGAATGCCAAGGCGTGCCTTAGATGAGCTATCTTGAAGTGGCGGAGCTGCCTTCCCTGCGCAGCCCGGTTCTGGTGATGGCCTTCGCTGGCTGGAATGATGCCGGTCAGGCAGCGACCTCGGCGGTGCGCTTTTTGATCGATGGCTGGTCGGCGCAGCGATTCGCCACCATCGACCCCGAGGAGTTCTTCGACTTCACCACTGCACGGCCCACGATCCGCGTCGCCCCGGACCGGCAGCGGGAGCTGGAGTGGCCAGGCAACGCCTTCTTCTACAAGGCAGACCCCGCCCTGAGCCGGGATTTCGTCTTTCTCCTTGGCACCGAGCCTCACCTGAAGTGGCGGGCGTTTACGGCGGCCGTTCTTCAGGTCGCTCAGCAGTGTGGTGTGGCCCTGGCGGTGGGCCTTGGCGCCCTTCTGGGTGAGACACCCCACTCTCGTCCGGTGCCCTTGACCGGCTTCGCCACCGACCCAGAGCTGGCGGCGAGGCTGACGCAGCTACACATCGTCCCCACCCGCTACGAGGGGCCCACGGGCATTGTCGGCACAATACACGATGCCTGCCGGCGGCAGGGACTGCCGGCGGTCAGCCTATGGGCAGCCATGCCGCACTACTTGGGGGCGACGCAGAACCCCAAGGCGACCGCGGCGCTCCTGCACAGCTTGGACAGCCTCTTAGATCTTGGCCTTGATCTTGGTGGGCCCGAGAGGGCCGTGGCCGATTTCGAGAGGGAGGTGGGCAGGGCGATCGCCAGCAATCTGGAGATCGCTGCCTATGTCCGGGAGCTAGAGCGCCGGGCGGATGCTCTGTCGGAGGGGGAGGTGGCAGCAGGGCTAGGAGGAGCCGAGCTTCCTGGCGGCGAGATTCTGATCGAGGAACTGGAGGAGTTCCTCAAACACAGGCGAGAAGAGGGGCAGGAGAACTAGTCTCGCCAGCCAAGGCGCGGTCGTGCGGGTCGGCGCAGCCGCTGGCGGCGATTTCGGGAGGAGAGTAGACGAGGTGTTGACCAAGGCCATTAATGGCAGGATCCTCACTGTGAACCTCGGCTCGGGCGTCAGCGAGTCCGAATCGCTGCCGGCGGAGGTGTACCGCCGCTACATCGGCGGCTACGGCCTGGGTGTCCGCTTGCTCTTCGACCGCATCCCTCCGGGTGCTGAGGCGCTGGGCCCAGACAACATCCTCGGCTTCTTCCCCGGCCTCCTCACTGGCACCCCTCTGTTCGGCAGTCGCTATCAGGCCGTCGCCAAGTCCCCCAAGGCCGGCGGCTGGGGCGACGCCAACGGCGGCGGCGATTTTGGCCCCTTCCTCAAGTGCGCCGGCTGGGATGGTCTCCTGGTCAGCAGCATATCTGACAGTCCGGTCTATCTCCTCATCGATGACGATAGGGTCGAGATCAAGGACGCCAGCGACCTCTGGGGCTTGGATGCCATCACCAGCGAGGGCAGGCTGAAGGAGCGCCACGGCAAGAAGGCCAGCATCGCCTGCATTGGGCAGGCAGGCGAGAACCTCTCCTACATGGCTGGCATCTGCAACGAGTACGGCCGCCTGGCCGCCCGCAGCGGACTGGGTGCTGTGATGGGCTCCAAGAAGCTCAAGGCCGTCGTCGTCCTGGCCTCGCGCAAAATCCTGGCTGGCGACGACAAGGACATCCGCGCCCTCGTTCGCGCCTCCCTGAACGAGTTCGGGCGCACCGCCACCTCCCTCCGCAACTTCGGCACCACCGGTATCACCGCTCGTTCAGCCGTCTCGGGCGACTCACCGGTGAGGAACTGGGGTGGCGTCGGCGCTGTTGACTTCCCAGCGGCCGCTGAGCTCGCCAGAGACAGGTTCAACGCCAAGATGGAGAAGCGCTACGCCTGCTGGCACTGCCCCATCGCCTGTGGTGCGCAGAGCAAGGAGTCCGACAACCCCCGGTTCCCCTATCCGAAGGGCACTCATCGGGCCGAGTACGAGACGGCCGCCGCCTTCGGTACCTTGGCTCTCAACGCCGACATCGACTCTCTTCAGTATGCCAACCACCTCTGCAATGCCTACGGCCTGGACACCATCTCCGCCGGCGCTACCGTCGTCTTTGCCATCGAGTGCTATGAGAACGGCATCATCACCAAAGAGGACACGGATGGCCTGGCTCTCACCTGGGGCAACGCCGGGGCTATCATCGAGCTGCTCCACTGCATCGGCAAGCGAGAGGGCGTCGGCGGCCTCTTTGCCGATGGCATCCGCAAGGCCGCCGAGGCGCTGGGAGCACGGGCAGAGCCTTTCGCCATGGAGGTGGGCGGCGAGGAGCTCGCCATGCATGACCCCAAGCTTCAGCCGGAGTACTTTGCCACCTACAAGCTGGACCCAACGCCTGCCCGCCATACCCAGTACTCGAACCCCATGGCGCCCGACTGGGGTGTGCCCCTTGCCCCGCGCGACCGGAGTCAGGCCAGCGGCCGCGCCCAGCACCACAAGGGCATGTCCGAGTATCAGCACATCGTCAACAGCATCGGCACGTGCATGTTCGTCTCCTTCAGCGGCCCTAATCAGCGCATTCCTGAGTGGATCAACGCTGTCACCGGCTGGGACACCACCCACCAGGAGCTGCTCAAGACGGGCGAACGCATCGCTAACCTGCGCATGGCCTTTCAGGTGCGTGAGGGAGACAACCCTACCCAGCGCCGCATCCCTGGTCGGCTCATCGGCAAGCCGCCGCTGGAAGAGGGCCCGCATAAGGGCTTCAGCCTGGACACGGAAACCATGGAGCGGGAGTTCCTGGCTGCCTGCGATTGGGACCAGCAGACCTGCAAGCCCAGCCGTGCCAAGCTGAAGGAGCTAGGCCTTGAAGACGTAGCCGGTGTCCTCTACCAATAGGGGATGCCATTAAGGGAGGAACAAGATGAAGGTCAAGTGGGCCCCGGTGCTGCCCACTGGTTCGCCGTTGGTGGTCTAGTTCTCGACCCCCGCCTGAAGGCGGGGGCATCGGATTCGCCTCCCCATGCCCCAGCCTTGAGGCTGGGGTTGTGTGCGAACCTGGGAGTTCAGAACCCACCAATCATGAACCAATTACCTGGTGCTGGGGGAAGTGGACGACGTGTACATCTCCTTCTTGGACACCGACCACACGGGCCTGCAAACCGGTCACATACTGAAGGCTGTCGTGGAGAACGGGAAGGGCAGGTGGGAGTACTTCGGTCCGCTAGTTGGGTTTGAGTAGGAAAACGCGCCCAGGCCGAAGCAGGGCGCGAGGGCGGGGCGTCCAGCGGCCACACGGGTTGTGGCCGCCCCTTCTTACGTCTTAGCTGTGACTGGCAGCGGTGGTGGGAGGGCAGGGCAGTGGCGGCGCCTTGAGCGGGATGATTTCCTGCCCCAGTCCACCATCGCTGCCACCACCCTGGGATCGAACTGAGCGCCAGCGTTGCGCTCGATTTCCTCTATCGCCTCGTCATGAGGGAGGGCTGGTCGGTAGGGGCGATCAGAGATCATTGCGTCGTAGGCATCGGCCACCGCGAACACGCGTGCGCCAAGAGGTATCTCCTCGCCAGCGAGGCCGCGCGGGTAGCCCGTGCCGTCGTAGCGTTCGTGATGGCAGTAGACGATCTCGGCAACCTGGCTGAGGAAGCCGTCCCGGCCCACTATCGACTGTCCGTAGGCTGGATGGCATCTCATCTCTTCCCACTCGATGACTGACAGTGGTCCTGGCTTCTTGAGGATGTCATCGTCCACGGCCAGTTTGCCCACGTCGTGCAGAAGGGCGGCCCATCTCAGGAGCTGTATCTCCTCGCCTGCCATGCCCACCCGTTGCCCCAACTGCACAGCGAGGTCGGCGACCCGCGGAGAGTGGCCACCGGTGATGCCGTCCCTTAGATCGAGAGCTGAGAACACAACCTGCCAGAGGGACTCGTAGCTTTGCTCGACCTCGTGTATGTAGATGGTGCTCTGCCGGAAGCGCGAGGCGAGGATTAGAGCCTGGCCAGCAGCGGTAAAGGCCAAGATACCCAGGAGTGTTAGTAGAACTGTACTGGCGGCATAGTTCGCCAGGTTCGGCTTCTGCCACATCAATAAGGCCGCTACGGTGCCGCCTATCGTCCCAGCGCCGACGACCCACAACCAGCGCAGGTGGGGGGTGGCAGCATCGAGCCGTGTTTCGAGACGGGTGGTGACGCGCCGTACCTCTCGCGAGCTAACCTCGCTTGACGTCGCTCCCGTCTCTCCAAGGGTTTGCGTAGTCATTTTGCCTCCTGGCATGTGTCGAGCCTCGCAGGGCCTTCGACTAGGTAAGACGCGGGGGAGTATCGTTTCGTTACCGGGTGCCGGCAGGATGATCCCTGGTGCCCTGAAACACCACGGTGGTCGCCCCAAAAGCTGCTATAATCTGGCTAGTGGCGGTTCATTGTTATGACGGATAGAGAGGTGCAATGATGTTGGACGTTCTGCTGACTGACGAACAGAAGAAGCTACGGGACGAGGTGCGGGCTTTCGTGCGCGACGACGTGCCGCGCCAGCTCATTCTGGACATGGACGCCGAGCGGGTGCACTATCCACGCCAGTTCATAGAAGCGGCTGCCCGCCGCCGGCTGCTGGGCCTGCGCTTCCCCGAGGAGTACGGCGGCCGCGGGCTGGGCTGGGCGGATGAGGTGGTGGCCCTGGCGGAGGTGAGTGTGGTAGGAGGCTCGCTGAGCTGCTTGTACTCTCTCGTCAGCATCGTTGGTGAGGCGTTGAACGTCTTTGGCACGCCGGAGCAGAAGGCAAAATGGCTACGCCCGGCTCTCGAGGGCCGGCTGACGGTGGCCGAGGCCCTGACCGAGCCGCGCGGCGGCTCCGACTTCTTCGGGGCGACGACCACAGCGCGACGCGAGGGCGATGTCTACGTGCTCAACGGCCAGAAGCGATTCATCGTTGGCGCCGAAGGAGCTGACTTCTTCCTGGTGTACGCGCGCACCAACACCGACGGCCCCTCGCACAAAGCGCTGAGCGCCTTCATCGTCGAGAGGGGCCCCGGCGTCGAGGTTCAGCACGTCTATGGGCTCCTCGGGACGCGTGGCGGTGGTGCCGGTCGGGTGTACTTCCGGGACGTCTGCGTGCCCAAGGAGAACCTCATTGGCCAAGAGCACGGCGGGGCCGAGATCTTCTATCGGATGATGATCCCCGAGCGGATGACCAGTGCTGCAGGCACGCTGGGTGCGGCTCAGGCTGCTCTGGAGATCGCCGCCCGCTACAGCGACCGCCGCAAGGCCTTCGACCAGAAGATCCGCGCCTTCGAGGCGGTTAGCTTCAAGGTGGCCGAGGGCATCACCCTACTCGACGCGTGCCGGGCGATGGTCCACATGACCGCCCGTTGCATCGACGCCGGCGACGACCCGGGCCGCCTCCGCCGCCTGGTGTCGGAGACCAAGAAGTTCGTCACCGAGGCAGTCTGGGAGATCATCAACCACGCTATGCAGATCATGGGCGGCATCGGTTACACCAACGTCTACCCCATTGAGCGGATGCTCCGCGATGCGCGATTGTCCATGATCTGGGTCGGCACCAGCGAGATCATGAATCTAATCATCCAGCACGAGTACTACCGAGAGCTGGGCTTTCCCCGGCAGGGCCGCGATGTGGAGGCCGACGCGCTGGAGGCGGATCAGATCGAAGAGAAAGTGTACGAGTGAACTATGCCCACCGGCATCACCTTCAAACTCCAGCGGCTCAGTACTGAAGCCGGGCCGGGCATCCGCACTGCCGTCTTCATGAAGGGCTGTCCCCTGCGGTGCAAGTGGTGCCACAATCCGGAGGGGATCTCTCCCCAGCCGGAGCTGGTATGGTACGACGAGCGCTGCATTGGTGCCCGCGAATGCCTCAAGGTTTGCCCGGAGGATGCCCTAGAGCTGACGCTAGAGGGGATGCGCCTGGACAGTAAACGCTGCACCATGTGCGGTCTTTGCCCCCAGGCCTGTCCAGCGGGCGCCCTGGAGGTTATCGGCCGTGAGTGGACGGCCGAGGCGCTCTACGCCGGGGTGGCCAAGGACAGCGCCATCTATGAGACGTCCGGCGGGGGAGTCACGCTATCGGGGGGTGAGCCGGCCATGCAGGCCGAATTCGTCGAGGCTTTCCTGCGGTTCTGCCACCAGGGGGGAATACATACCGCTCTGGACACCTCCGGCCACGCCGACTGGGTGATCTACGAGCGTCTTCTCCCCTTCGTCGATCTTGTCCTCTACAACCTGAAGCTGATGGACCGGGAGCGGCACCGCCTTGCCACCGGCGTCCATCCCGACCGCATTCAGGAGAATGCCAGGCGCATCGCTCAGAAGGGAGTCCCGATGTGGGCGCGCACACCGGTTGTCCCCGGCTACACTGATGACGAGGATAACGTTGCCCGCCTGGCCGCCTACATCCGCGACGAGCTGGGCGCCGTCGAGCGCTGGGACCTGTTGACTTACACCAACCTCGGCCAGCCCAAGCATCGTCGTCTGGCCCGGCCCTATCCCCTGGAGGGCGCAGAGCTGCCCACTCGGGCCAAGATGGAGCGGCTGCACGCAGTGGCCCTCGGCGGTGGAGTGGAAGTTGCCGTGTGGTCGGGAGCGGTGAGAGACTAGAGGGCATTTCAAAATCCCGACGGCACCGCCCCGTAAACGGGGCGGCATCGATGCCCCCGCCTTATGGCGATCAAGAAAATAAGAGCACCCCTGAGGGTTGTCCGCTTTGCGGACTCCGCCTCTGGCGGAGAAACCCTCAGCTTTGGGGAAGCTGCGGGATTTAT
>JALHUG010000157.1 GCA_022866185.1 Dehalococcoidia bacterium | reverse complement strand
CCGCGAGCGGCTGCACGATCATCATCCCGCCAACATGGTGCTCCTGCGAGGGTTCGCGCGCCGGCCGGACCTGCCGTCCTTCCCCGACGTGTTGGGGCTACGGGCGGCGGCCATCGCCTTCTACCCCATGTACCGCGGCCTGGCCAGGCTGGTAGGGATGACGGCTCTACCCGCCGGCCCTTCCCTGAGCGATTCGCTGGCGGCCCTGCGGGAGCACTGGGGTCAATTCGACTTCTTCTTCGTTCACTACAAGGCTACAGACTCGGCGGGGGAAGACGGCGATTTCCAGCGCAAGGTGGCCAAGCTGGAAGAGGTGGACGCTATCATCCCCGAACTGCTCAGCCTCAAGCCGGACGTGATCATGGCCACTGGTGACCACTCGACGCCTTCCACCTATCGTGCTCACTCCTGGCACCCGGTGCCGTTTGTGTTGCGCTCGCGCTGGTGTCAGCCCGATCCGGCGGACGCGTTCAACGAGCGGGATTGTCAGAAGGGGTCGCTGGGCCTCTTTGCGGCCACGGAGATAATGCCCCTGGCCATGGCCCACGCCGACCGGTTCACCAAGTATGGAGCGTGATCTATGAGCGGACGCACGCCTATCGTTGCTGGCAACTGGAAGATGTACACTACTGCTCGCGCCGCCGCAGAGCTCTGCCGCTTGCTGAGGGAGCGCATCGATGGCCTGGCGGCGGTGGAGAAAGTGGTCTGCCCGCCCTTTGTCTTCCTGGCAGTGGCGGGGCAGGAGCTAGCGGACTCATCCATCAATGTGGGGGCTCAGAACGTCTACTGGGAGGAGGAGGGCGCTTACACCGGCGAGGTGAGCCCTCTTATGCTGGCCGACCTGTGTGAGTACGTGATCGTCGGCCACTCCGAGCGGCGCAAGTACTTCGGCGAGACCGACGAGACGGTGAACCGTCGCCTGAAGGCGGCCCTGGCCCATGGCCTGAGGCCGATCATGTGCGTGGGCGAGACGCTGGAGGAGCGCCAGGCCGGCCGCATGGAGGAGGTACTGCTGCGGCAGGTGCGAGGAGGCCTGGCGGGGATCGATATCTCGGCGGGCTTCGTGCTTGCCTACGAGCCGGTGTGGGCCATCGGCACGGGTGTCCCCGCCACCGGGTCGATGGCGAACGAGGCCATTGGCCTCATCCGCCAGGAGCTGGCCTCGCTCTATGGCCGCGAGCTGGCGGAGGCCGCTCGCATTCAGTACGGCGGCAGCGTCACCCCCGATAACATCGCCGAGTTCATGAGCGAGCCTCAGATCGACGGCGCCCTGGTGGGCGGGGCCAGCCTCAAGGCCGACGCCTTCGCTTCTATCGTCGAGCAAACGGCCCAGGTCAAGGGGACGCCAGCGGCGTGACGCAGAAGCTTGTCGCCATAGTCGGCCCCACGGCCACGGGCAAGACGGCCCTCGCGGTTGACCTGGCGCGCATCTTGGACTGCGAGATCGTGGGCGCCGACTCGCGCCAGGTCTATCGCCGCATGGACATCGGCACCGCCAAGCCCACGCTGGAGGAGCGCTCGCTGGCGCCCCACCACCTCATCGACGTGATCGACCTCGACCAGGAGTTCAGCCTGGCTCAGTACCTAGAGCTGGCCGTCGCCGCCCTGGAGGACGTGTGGTCGCGGGGGAAGCAGCCGCTGCTGGTGGGCGGCAGCGGCCAGTACGTCTGGGCCCTCCTGGAAGGGTGGCGGGTGCCGCGACTGCCTCCCCAGCGGGAATTGCGGCGAGAGCTTGACGAGCGAGCGGCTCGTGAGGGAGCAGGAGCGCTGCATGGAGAGCTGGCGCAGGTAGACCCGAAGGCGGCGGCCCGCATCGATCCGCGCAACGTGCGGCGGGTCATCCGGGCGCTGGAGGTTTACAGAGCGAGCGGCCATCCCATATCCTACTGGCAGGAGAAGGGGCCGCCGCCCTGGCAGACCCTCATCTTGGGCCTGACCTGCCCACGGCAGGATCTCTACCAGCGCATCGATGCTCGCGTAGATGCTATGATGGAGGCAGGGCTGGTGGATGAGGTGAGGGCTCTTCTGGCCTTGGGCTACAGCCCCTCGCTTGCCTCTCTGTCCGGCATCGGCCATAGGCAGGTGGGTCAGTACCTGGCGGGCGAGCTGGACCAGGCTACGGCTGTGGCCCGCATCAAGACAGCGACGCACCGCCTGGCTCGCCAGCAGTACACCTGGTTTCGCCTGGACGACGGGCGCATCCGGTGGATCGACGTATCGCTGGGCGCCCCCTTTGAAGAGGCGGCGCGGCTTGTAGAATCGGAGCTAGGCCTGCGGAGGAGGGTTGCCCATGGACGCTGAGATAGAGGGCTACCGTCGCCAGATCCAGTCACTCCTGGAGCGCGTCTGCGCCTGCTTGGAAGGCCTAAGCGAGGCGCAGTTGAACTGGCGACCGCCCATGCCTGGCGCTAACAGCGCCTACGTCATCGCCGTCCACACCCTGGGGAACGCCCAGGCCTGGGTGCTGGGCATCGCCTGCGGCTGGCCCGTTGAACGGGACCGGCCGGCCGAGTTCCGGGCCTCGGGCCCCGATGCCGCCGACCTGACGGCGCAGGCCCGGCGACTGTCGGAGGATATCGACGCTGCCCTGGCGGCGCTGGCGCCGTCGGCCCTGGACCAGCGGCTCATGCCACCCCAGGCGCTGTTCGGAGAAGGGGAGCTGATGGAGATATCGGTGCGAGAGGCGCTCTTGCATGTGGTGGAGCATGCCTCTCTTCACCTGGGTCAGCTCCAGATCACGAGGGACTTGGTACTAAAGGAATCATAGGGATGAATTTCGTCAAGATGCAGGGTACGGGAAACGACTTCGTCCTCCTGAAGGCGCAGGGGGATGAGCAGGACTGGTCGCGCCTGGCTCAGGCCATGTGCGACCGCCACTTCGGCATCGGCGCCGACGGCCTGATCCTGGTGCTGCCGTCGTCTCGGGCCGATGTTGGGATGCGCATGTTCAACCCCGACGGGTCGGAGGCGGAGATCTGCGGCAACGGTCTCCGCTGCGTCGTCAAGTACGCCGTGGACGAAGGCCTGACGTGGCCTCGCGAGGGCGAGCTGAGCGTGGAGACGTCGACCGGCGTTCTCTCGGCCCAGGTCTTCGGCAAGAAGGGAGCGGTGGATCGGGTGCGGGTGAGCGTGGGCGTGCCTCGCTTTGCCCCCCAGGATATCCCCGTGCTGGTGGAGGCCGAGCCGCCGCTGAAGGACATGCCGGTGGACATCGATGGGCAACGGCTGGCGCTGACCTGCGTCTCGCTGGGCAATCCCCACGCCGTTCATTTCGTCGATCGTCCTGTCGCGGAGTTCCCCCTGGAGAGGATCGGGCCGAAGGTGGAGCACCACCCCCTGTTTCCCCAGCGGGTGAACTTCGAGGTGGCGCGGGTGCTTGACCGCGAGCGCATGGAGGCGCGGGTGTGGGAGCGGGGTGCGGGCGCGACCCTGGCCTGCGGCAGCGGCGCTTGCGCAGCGGTGGTGGCCGCTCATCTTTACGGCATGGCAGGGGAGAGAGTCGACATAACACTACCAGGCGGCAGTGTGGTGGTGGAGTGGGATGAGGTAGGGGAGTGCTATCTGGAGGGGCCGGCGGAGACGGTCTTCTGGGGGGAGTGGCGGAAGTAGTGGTG
>JALHUG010000156.1 GCA_022866185.1 Dehalococcoidia bacterium | reverse complement strand
TGTCCCCTTTAACAATCCTCTTCCTGACCCCCCCCTACCCCCACTCTACTCATTTGCCACCTTACTGTCAACTGCGGTTGCCAGTGGCGGTGTCCAATTCCGTTCGTGGGGCTTGGCTGGGCCGGGTGGATCTCAGCAGTTCTCGATAGGGTTGAGAGAGAGGCTTGTTCTACTGTATGAGGCGCTGCGGAGTCTCGCACTGCGGTGCTCGTTCATATGGTCGCTCTGCTCGCTCCCTCGGGTTCGTTCCTCGTTCCTCGGAACCGCCACCCTCGGTCGCTCGCCTTTGCGCTTGTTGTTAAAGTTCTGCAGGGCTGGCCAGGAGCTTATCAACACACTGGCCAGCCCTGCCCGGCAGAATCAGTTCTAGGGCTCTTGTGGCTTGATTTCAATGGGCTGGGTGGATATTTCAATGGGCAGGGTGGATCTCGAATGCCTGGCCTGGTATTCCAGGGCAAAGGTGCGTCGTACGCACTGCCCGAAATCCTCAGGGCAGACGCAGGCGTGCCCGGTCAGCCCACATACCTCTTCGTACTGTGGCTGCGGAGGCGTCTTTATGCGGGAGTAGAGGCTTACCATGTATTCGCATTTCCTCATGTGGCACGCCCCTTCGCCGGAACCCTCCGGGGCTTCGGCCTTAGCAGGTAGAGTATGGTCGCCGCTGCGGCGATGAGCACGAGGTCCTTGCCGTCTATCTCCATGGTTAGTCCCCAGGACAGCCACAGCGGGAGGCCGCCGTTAGATCATCCTCGCTGGGCCCGCACGTCGCTCTCATGAGCTCCCGCTCCGTCTCGCAGGCGTCTAGCTCCTCAGTGGCTGCCGCTGCGAGCCACTCCAGACGTTGCACCTCCTCCGTGATGTTGGCCAACCTCGTTTGGCAACTGTTCATGGCTCGGGTCAAGTGTGCCAGCCTTCTGGCCAGAGGGGTCATCTTCCGGATGGTCTTCTTGGTCCTCATTCTCAGATCCGCTCCTTATCCTCAGTTCCCCTCTTGGTGTTGCGCTCGGTGAAGGGGGGGGATCTGAGGATCTGCCCTCCACCGAGCCGTACACCTCTTAGTCGCTTGGCGGGCGAGCTTTCCCTCGTACAGTGGTGTAGATGTTCGCCCCTGTGACCGACCCGGCCACTATCAGCAACCCGTCAGTAACGGCGCTGTCATGGCCAAGTCCCACGAGGGTCCCAAGGACGATCACTACTACCACCTGGGCACCTATAAGTATCGCTTTGTTCCAATCCATCATTCGGGGACCTCCAAGGCTTTCATCTTGGCCACGTTCTTTAAGTATTGCTTCTCAGCCAGGCCAGGGATCACCCGCTTCCATAGCGGGATAGATGTCCAGGCCTTCTTGTACTTCGCGGGCTTGGTGGCCAGCATGATTTTGTCTATAGCGGCCAATCCGGCGACGGTCAGGCCCGCCGGTAGGGCTACCCTGGCGGCGGTGGCTAAGAGCCCCTTCGAGGCGGCTTGCTTGGCAACAGTAGGGACAAGCGCCCCCCCTGCGGCTGCGCCCCCCGTTTGAAGGGATTTGCCTGCCAGGAACCCTCCAGCCGCTGCGGCCGCTGTCGGCAGCAGCTCTATGCCCTTGCCGGCCAGATCCTGCAACCCAGGAGTCCTGGCTGAGTTGATCGCAATGATGCCCGCGTACAGTATGTCATCGGCCACTGGCCCGACCAGGTCGTTCTTGCGCAACTCGTGAACCGCGGCGAACCCAAGGATGGTCGACCACAGCGGATCCGTGACGATCCCCAACACCTGTGAAGCCAACTGGGTCTCGCACTGCAATCGGGTGAGCTTGTACGCCTCAGACTTAGCCACTACGCGGTCTCTCCTCTCCGGATCTCTATCAGCATAAAGAGAGTCGCCTTCTTGCCCACCGCCATGGAGTTATAGGTGGCGCTGAGCACATCCCCGAAGCGCAGTATGATGGAGTCCCTAGTCTTGGCGCCGGCCACATCGTAAAGGAAGATGCGCTCGTTCAGCGCGGACCCGGTTGGCGTCGAGATGATCAGAGCGTGCCCATCTCGAGTGAGTACCCACCAAACCGTCAGCGCCGCATCGTCTTGTGATGTCCACGCCTCTATGACCCGCCAACGCTCCCCTTGGGGCACGGTAACGGACACCGTCGTCGCGGCAGCCACTCCGACTACCTCTTGCCAGGATTGCTCAAGGTCCATTCGATCAGAGGTCTCATTCATAGCGCACCAACATATCTACCACGTCCGTAGCAACCAGCCCACCTTTTTCGATCCGCCAGAAAAAGCCGGCGCACATATCCCGCCGCCCTTCCCAGTGTGGTCGGAAGCCTTTGGAATGCAGCCCCCGGAACCACTCGGCAGCCATTTCCGGATGCAAGGGGTCGTTGAGCACGTAGGCAGTGATCACCACGCCGTCCCGCATCATCCCGCCGGAGGTATGGATCCCAATGTTGGCGGCGAGCAGCACGCTGCCGGTCATGCGGGAGTCGCCCAGGTTAGTTCCGGAGACAGTCATCCACTGGCCGAACAGCGTGTTGAACCCGCGGCCGACGTGCGCCGCGGCGACATCTCCTGCGGTCACGGTGTAGCTATCCAGTAGAAGCCCTGCCTGTCGCATCGTGCCTACTTGAACTTCCCGAATCCCCTACACCCTGGCTTGATGGTGGGAGAACAGCTGGAGGTCACGCTGAAGGTAATGTGTGAATTGGGGGCCACGTTTATATCGCAGTCCTTGACCTGCGCCTTCATCTCTGGCGCTACGTCGGTCCCCAGCACTGCCGGGCCGCCAAAGGCAAACTGCTGAGTGCCGCCCCACGCACCCCCCGCATCGTTGCACTCGAGCTCCAAGATGTGATCATAACTGAAGAGTGTGGTGAGTCCCAGAGAAGAAAGAGAGGTACCGACCTCTACGAGTTTGCTCACTCCGAGGGGCACGGTGACCGTGCCAATGAGTGTCTTTGCGGCCGTGGCCAGGGATGTGATGCCTGTCACAAAGTTCAATTCCATTTCATTCCCTCGTCAAATCTGGATCCGGGCGGCCTAGATGCTGATGAAGCCCATGGTGGCTTTGCGCAGGTGGCGGTTGATTCCCAGCTTCTGGGCGCCCATGTGGCACATAGCCCCAAGTATGAGCGGTAGCCAGCCCTTCGTGAGCTCTGAGGAGTGGAAACCGCCGCCCTTCCATTCGTACCCGGTAAGCCTCATGGTTACGCGGTGGGCTGCCTCAGTAATCCCGCCCTGATCGCCGCCAATCTTAAAGCCTTCATACGCGAAGGCCGCGGTGGGCGCAAATCCGGCCAACATAGCCAGGGAGATGCTGGGCCCCGCCTTGCGGTGCGTGCGTGGACGAGCGGCGTAGACTATCCTGCTCCGGGCGATTGCTCTTCTTGCCATATACCCTCCTTATTCCCTATGCCTACGCGGAGGGGTAACCTCCGCGCCTTTGTCGCTGTGGTTGGTTCCCCCGGCCAACTTGGCTAGGGCGCCCACCATCTGGGGGTTCCGCATGAGCTGGTTCCGGAGCTTCTTGGGTATCATCCCCGCGATCAGCCCCAGCCAGGGGGAGGAGCCGGCAGCCTCCTCGAACATCGCGAGTTGCTCACCTCTTGCGACCTCCTTCTCGACGCCGCCGAGCGTTGCCTTGACGGCCTGTATCGTCCTTTGCGCAAACAGGGTGGCTAACTGGTCAGCCAGGATCGCCACGGGGGATGGCACGTCTTTTTCAGGTGAGGTGAGGGCCTGGCGCAGTGCATCCAGTAGCTCCTGGCGGATGGATTCCTTCTCGCGCTCGTACCAACGATGCACAATCACGAGGGCGATAACGAATGCAAGGGGGATGCTAACAAAGCCTGCCAAAACGAGCCAGAACACACCTATTTATAGCAGAAAAGGGGGGCCTGTTGTCAAGCCCTCCTCGATTTTAGGTTGTTTCGAGCGTCACGCGAGCGGCGAATCC
>JALHUG010000155.1 GCA_022866185.1 Dehalococcoidia bacterium | reverse complement strand
GCGCTGATGGCGCCGCCAGGCGAGTTGATGTAGAGGTTGACGTCCTTGTCCGGGTCCTCGCGCTCCAGGTAGAGGAGCTGGGCGATGATAAGATTGGCTATCTGATCATCGATGGGCATGCCCAGGAAGATGATGCGTTCCTTCAGGAGGAGGGAGTAGATGTCGAAGGCACGCTCGCCCCGCGGGCTGCTCTCGACCACGTAGGGAATTATCATGCCAGGCTTGCTGCTATCCATGGGCCTCACTCCTTGCTGTGGACTTCGCTCTTGCCAGACTCTTCCGCGGCCTCGACCGGCGGCGCCTCCCCCGAAGCGATGGCCACCAGTCGCTCCACGGTCTTGCGGGTAAAGAGAGAGCGCTCCAGGGCCTCGCGCGCACCAGCGCTGCCGAAGACTTTCCGTAGCTCGTCTGCTCGCGGCCCCGATGACGCCGCCAGGCGCTCGATCTCGGCATCGATGTCCTCTTTTCCCACCGAGATCCCTTCCACCTCAGCCACCTTGCCCAGCACCAGCGAGTTCTGGATGCGCTCCACCGCCTGCAGGCGCAGCTCCTGCCGCAGTTCCTCCTCCGACCTGCCCACCTGCCTCAGGTAGCGCTCGATGTCCCTAGCCCCGCTGGCGCTGAGCCGCTCGCGCAGCAATTGCTCCATCTCCCGCTCCGCCAGCACCGGCGGGAACTCCACGGAGGCGCCGGCCACCACCCCGTCTACCACCTTCTCCCGGTGACGGGCATCCGCCTCCTGCTCGACCGACTGCCTCACGTCCGACTCCAACCGCTCTCGCAAGGCCTGCAGGGTGGGGAAGCCCTCCCCCACGATGGCGGCGAAGGCGTCATCCAGCTCCGGCAGCCTCTCCTCTTTGATCTCCTTCACCAGAACCCGGCACAGGCAGGTCTTGCCGGCCAGCGGCCGCTGGGGGTAATCCTGGGGCACGTCTATGCTGAACTGCCGCTCAACGCCCTTCTCGCTCCCCAGGAGCTGCTCGGCGAAGCCGGGCAGGAGGAGGTGCACCCCTTGGCGCAAGCGAAACTCGGCATCGTCCTCGGAGAAGACCGAGCGGCCATCCACGTTCACCCGAACGTCTGCTCGCACCTGATCGCCCGTCTGCAGAGGCCTATCCACAGGCTCCAGGATGGCGTAGCGATGGCGCAGCTCCTCGAGCTCCTCATTCACCTGCTCCTCGCTGACCGTCACCGGCTCTCGCCCCACCCTCACCTCTCGGTAGCTCCCCAGGTCTACGCTGGGGCGAACGGGTACGGTGGCCTTGAGGATGAGCGGCTCCTGCTGCACCACCTCGATGCTCGGATGGTCGATGGCTTCGATGTTCTCTTCCTCGATGGCCTGATTGTAGACCTCCGGGATCAGCAGCCCCAGCGCCTCCTGCATGACGGCGTCGCGGCCCAGGTAGCGCTCCAGCATGTGGGGTGGCGCCTTCCCCTTGCGAAAGCCGGGGACTTCGGCCTTCTGCGCCAGACGCCGATAGGCCCGCTCCAGCGATCGCTCCAGACGCTCGGGCTCGACCTCGATCTCCAGAACAACCTGGCTTTCGGGGATGCGTTCGCTGGAAACCTTCACGCCGCTATCCAACCCTCCAGATAGCCATTATAGCATGCCGCCCTTCTACGCTGGAGGCACCAGGCTCAGCGCCGCCGCGGGCTCAGGACATCGTTCAGGGCGTCGCCCAGGAGGTTGAAGGCGAACAGCAGCAGAGCCACCACCGTCGCCGGCACTAGAAGGAGGTGGGGATGAGCCCGCAGGCTGCTCAACTCGCTGCCGTCGTAGATCATGCCGCCAAAGCTGGGATGAGGGTAGGTAATGCCGATGCCCAGCCAGCTCAGCATGATCTCGGTCCCCGCCATGGCCCCCAGCGAGAAGGTGACGCTGACGATGATGATGTTGCCCACGTTGGGCAGGAGGTGCCTGGCGAGGATGCGCCCCATCGAGGCGCCCGAAGCCCGTGCCGCCAGCACGTAGTCACTCTCCCGCAGGGAGAGAACCTGCGATCGGATGAGGCGAGCGATGCCCACCCAGCCAAACAGGGCCAGGGCGCCAAACACCAGGAAGTAGTCGGGGGCGCCCGCTCCAACGAGACCGCCGGCGACGGGCCACGATTTGAACTTGTCGAACAGGTCCTCGACGCGGGGCCTGACGGTGGCAGTGATCAGAAGCAAGAGGAGGATATCGGGAAGGGCAAAGAAGGCATCGGCCACCCTCATGATGAGGTTGTCCACCCACCCGCCGGCGTAGCCCGCCAGCAGGCCCAAGCCTACCCCCAGCACCAGGCCGCCGGTGCAGATGGCGGCGGCGCTGATGATGACCGTAGTCTGCGAGGCCCAGATCACGCGACTGAGCATGTCGCGCCCCAGACGGTCGGTGCCCAGGGGATGGGCCAGGCTGGGGCCAGCGAAGGCGTTGTCCAGCTCCTGCTTGTTGTAGCCGTAGGGCGCCACCAAGGGGGCGAGGATGCCCGCCAGATAGATGACAAGGATCACCACCAGGCAAACCATCGCCAGCCGCTTGCGCAAAAGCCGGCGCAGGGCCGTCGCGCCCAAGGCGGGGCGGGCCTCTTCCATCGGCTCCTCAAGAACCAGCTCCGCCATGCTAGTACCTCGGCCCTCCCCCACCCAAGCGCACGCGCGGGTCGATGAAGCCGTAGACAATGTCGGTGACCAAGTTGGCCACGATGAAGGCCGTGGCTGTTATCAGGGTGACGGCCATGATCACGTCGTAGTCGCTGTTGAGCACCGCCTTCCAGGTGAACTGGCCGATGCCAGGGATTCCGAACAGCGACTCCACAAACAGGGAGCCGCCCAGCAGGCCCACCAGGGCGAAACCGACGATGGTGGTCATGGGCAGAAGGGCATTTCGGGCGACGTGGCGGCTGATCACCACCACCTCCCGCAGGCCCTTGGCCCGCGCCGTGCGGACAAAGTCCTCGTCCAACACCTGCAGGGTCAGGGCGCGCATCAGGCGGGCCACCCCGGCGATGCCCGGCAGAGACAGCGCCAGAATGGGCATGATGATCCGCTTATCAAGGATGCCGATCTTCAGCCCAAGGATGTCCCTCTCCACCCAACCGCCGCTGGGCAGCCAACCCAGTTTGAGGGCAAATATGAACTGTAAAACAGGGATGATCACCAGCACGGGAACAGACCTGAAGAATAGAAACGTGCTGATCGTTAACGGGTCCTGCCAGGTTCCCTGCTTGAGGGCGGCCCAGATGCCTGCGGGGATGCCGATAGCGAAGATGATCAGCAGCGCCACTAGATTGTACTGAATGGTGACCCACATCTTCTCGAAGATGATGTCCTTCACTGGCACGCCCGTGTAGGTAAAGCTGGTGCCCAGATCGCCGTGGGCCACGTCCCACATATAGCGGCCGTACTGGACAAAGAAGGGGTCGTCCAGACCCCGCTCGTGGCGGATTCGCTCCACCACCTCGGGGTTGTGATACTGCCCTTGCAGGGTCTCCACCGGGTCGCCCGGCCCGAAGCGGCCCAAGGCGAAGGTGGCCAGCGACACTACCAGAAGGACGAACGGCGCCCAGACCAGGCGCCGCACCGCAAAGGGGAGAATGCCCTGCATCTGCTTCTACATCCCGCCGCCGCGCCCTACTCCTCGATGTGGACGTAGCGGAGGCGGGGGATGACGAAGGGCGGCAGGGTATAGTCCTTGACGTAGGGCTTGATGAGCACGCTGAACTTGTCGTGAAACAGGGGTATCCAGAGCGCTTCGTTGACGATGATCTGCTCCGCCTGCTGATACAACGACAGCCGCGTCGCCTCATCGGTCTCCGTGTCTGCCTGCTCTAACAACTGGTCGAGCTCAGGG
>JALHUG010000154.1 GCA_022866185.1 Dehalococcoidia bacterium | reverse complement strand
CGAAATTCCGCCCCCCTAACCTACGACAGGAGCTCGTGTTTCAATATGCCAATGAAGGGAAGATTACGGTAGCGCTGGCGATAGTCCAGGCCGTATCCCACCACAAACTCGTCGGGGATCTCAAAGCCGATGTAGTCCAGTCGCACGTCTACCAGACGGCGCGCCCGCTTGTCCAGGAGAGCGCAGACCTTGAGCGAGGCCGGGCGGTGCGACCACAGACGCTCCAGGATACGATTCAGGGTCATGCCGGTGTCCACGATGTCCTCCACCAGGAGGACGTGCTGCCCGCTGATATCCAGGTCGAGGTCTTTGAGGATCGTGACCGCACCACCACTATCCCCCTCATATGAGGAGATGGCCATGAAGTCCGCCGATACGGGCAGTGAGATGTGACGGAGCAGGTCGGCCATGAAGAAGAAGACGCCCTTGAGAACACCCACCACCATCGGCGCCTGGCCGCTGTAGTCGCGGGTGATCTGAGCGCCCAACTCGCCGACCCGCCGTTCGATCTGGCTGGCGGTGATCAGGACGCGGTCGATGTCGGGCAGTTTCTTCGCGTCGGGTGGGCCGTAGCCGTACTTGGCCAGCAGGCGCAGGTAGTCCTTCTTGTTCAGCAGCTTGACGTTGACCTGCGGGTAGAGCTCGCGCAACTGGCGCACCTTGCGGTTCTTCTCGGTGATCAGCTTCTGCTTGAGGGTGGTGAGCTCCAAATAGAGATTGAGGTCAGGCAGGAAGAAGTCGGGGGTGAAGGCTTCTAGTATGCGTTCGCCTTCCCAGCGCAAGGGGAAGGAGCGGGGCTCGTACAGCCAGGAGATGCCGTAGAAGTCGAGGATGCGAGCGAACTCGGCCTCGCTCTCATGGGCGAACTGCACCCGCGCGCCCCTGACAACGGCCACCGGCGGCACAGGCTTGGCTGCCGTCGCTGAGCGCTTCGCTGGCGAACGTCTGGCCATTCCAACTCTATTCTAACCTACATAGGAGCCATGTTCCACTGGAATGGGGGAGCGTCTAGATGAGGTAGCGAAGCCAGACGTAGACGGTGGCTATGATCAGCGAGACCACGGTGACCAGCAGGCCATAGCGCAGAAACTGGATGAAGGTGACCTTGTAGCCAGCGCGCTCGGCCACCCCGATGACGTACACGTTGGCCGAGGCAGCCACGATAGTGAAGTTGCCGCCAAGGCCGGCGCCCAGGGCCAGCGCCCACCACAGTGGGTTACCGCCCGATCCACCCACCTTTAGCTGCTGGCCCACCTCACCCACCACAGGAACCATGGCCGCCGTAAAGGGGATGTTGTCCACGATGCCCGAAAGGATGGCCCCCGGCCACAGCGTCAGAATGGTGGCAGCCGACAGGCTGTCGCCGCTGGCATCGGCTATCCTCTCGCCGATATCCTCCAGCAGGCCTGCTTGCTCCACTCCTCCCACCACCATGAACAAGCCCACGAAGAAGAAGATGGTGGGCCAATCCACCTCCAGCAGCGCCTCGCGGGGGTGCTGACGGCCAATCAGGATGAGAGCGGTGGCTCCCGCCAGAGCTACCGTGGCTGGTTCGTAGTCCAGGGGGCCGTGGAGGAGAAAGCCAATGACAACTAGGGCAAGGATGACCAGCGACTTGTACAGAAGGCCGCGATCGGTCAGGACCTCGCTCTCGTCCAGCTCCATGATGCGGTGCTCAAGCTCGGGGCGCGTTTGCAGTTGACGGCGGAAAAGGAAGAACACCATGACTAAGAAAACGGCCAGAATCAGGAGAATGACTGGCGCGAGGTTAGTCAGGAAGTCCAGGAAGTTCAGCTCGGCGCCGCTGCCGATGATGATGTTAGGCGGGTCGCCGATGAGGGTAGCCGTGCCGCCGATGTTGGAGGCCATGATCAGGGTCAGCAGGAAAGGCACCGCGTTCACTTGCAGGATGCTGGCTACAAAGATGCTCAAGGGGGCCATCAGGACAACAGTGGTAACGTTGTCCAGGAAAGCGGATGCCACCGCCGTAATGACGGCCATGAGCAGAAGAATTCGGATGGGATTCCCCTTGGCTAGCTTGGCTGCCCGTATGGCCAGCCACTGGAAGGCGCCTGTCTTCCCCAGGGTGTTGGCTATGATCATCATCCCTACCAGGAGGAAGATGACATTGAGATCGATAGCCGCGAAGGCCTCCTCCTGGTCAAGGACGCGAAAGGCGATCATTGCCAGACCGCCGGCCAGGGCGGCCACTGTCTTGTGAATTCGTTCGGAGATGATGATGAGATAGGTGATGGAGAAGATCAGAGAGGCGATCGCGAGGTCGTTCAAGCGCCTCCCTCCCTGCCCTCTTGCCAGGAGTACGGCTGACCTTGTTTCCCGCCGACGACGCCAGCTATCGCTCCCAATAGCCACTCGACCCCGGGGACGCCATCGACCCAATAGTCGGCTTCCGCCATCACCTCTGGCCCACTCTCCGGGTTGGCAACAGCAACGGCAGCGCCGCTCACCTTGCCCTCCTCTCGCCAGAGGCGCAGCACCTTGAACGCCTCCGCATCCGTCAGATCATCCCCCAGGCAGAGGACGCCGCCCAGGCGGTAGGTCTCCATGAGGCGGGCCAGGGCCGTGCCTTTGTGGACGTCCAGGGGCGGGCCCAGCTCGAAGACCAGTCGGCCTTGTCGTATGCGCAGGCCTTGCCTCTCCCAGGGGGCCAGCGCATCCAGAATGGCCAGACGAGCGGCCTGGCGATCGGCACAGCGGCGGTAGTGCAGGGCGAGGATGGGCCCCTTGTCTTCCAGGAGAAGGCCGGGCAGCTCGAGACGGGCGGCCAGCTCCTCCTTCGCCTCCCTGACCATCGCTGCGTAGGGCGCTGCCTCGGCCGGTGTCTCCTCCCGGCCCTGCCGCCACCAGGACAGGCCGTGGTTGCCAATGTAGACCAGCTCTTCCAGTCCCACCAAGCGGCGGGCAACCTCGACGGCACGCCCGCTTATCACCGCTACCACCTCCACCCGCCGCGCTATCTCCCGAAGATGGCGACGGCAGAGGGGGGTGACTGCCGCCACGTCCGGGGTGGCGACTATGGGGCTGAGGGTGCCGTCGATATCCGTCGCCAGACCGAAGGGGCGCTGGCCGAGGATAGGCTTCAGCGAGCT
>JALHUG010000153.1 GCA_022866185.1 Dehalococcoidia bacterium | reverse complement strand
TGGGAGAGGGAACTGCAGGCCTACGTGCACTTCTACAACAACAAACGGCTGCACAGTGCCCTTGGCTACAGTGCGCCGCTGGTGTACGCTCTGGAGCGTCTACCTCAGGCCCAGGTCTACCACATCTCCTGAAACCCTACAGTCGACGTCCACCCCCGGCGGGCGAGCCGCCGCCTTGTGGTCGATGCGATGGAGGCCAGCGGCTAGCCGATGTCTCCGTCGTCGGCGATCGCGCCCTCGATGTGGTCGATGGCCAGCAGGCGGCCCCTCGATAGCTCCACGGCGACCACGTCGATGCGCTGGTCGGGAGGGACATCGCTGTGCTGCTGGAGATAGGCCTTGGCCACCGTCAGGAGCCTGCGCTGCTTGGCCGCGGTCACCGACTCGGCCGGGGTGCCGAGGGCGTCGCCGCGCCGGGTGCGCACCTCCACGAACACCAGGCAGTCGCCGTCCTCAGCCACAATGTCGATCTCCCCTTCGCGGCAGCGGAAGTTGCGGGCGCGAATGCGATAGCCCTTGGCCTCGAGATGAGCCGCCGCCACCCGCTCGCCGAAGGCGCCGAGGTCGCGCCGGCCAGGGTTCACGCGCACTCCAGGCAGGCCCGTACAGGGGCAAAGGTGCGGCGGTGGATGAGACACGGCCCCAGGCGCGTCAGGGCTTCCAGGTGCTCGCGGGTGGCGTATCCCTTATTGCGAGCGAAGCCGTAGCCGAAAAAACTGGTGTCGGCTTTCAGCATGAGCTGGTCGCGGGCCACCTTCGCCACGATGGAAGCACAGGCGATGGACAGAGAGAGGCCATCGCCATGGATGATCGGCCGCTGGGGCAGCCGGCAGCGGGGAAGGGACAGGGCATCGATGAGGACGAACTCGGGCGCGGCCGATAGCTCAGCCAGGGCGGCGAGCATGGCACGGCGCGTAGCCTCGACAATGCCGACGGCATCTACCAGGTCGTGGGGCACGCTGCCCAGGCCGATGGCTACGGCGTCTTTGCGGATGCGGCCGGCCAACTCCTGCCGCCTGGCTGGTGACAGAACCTTGCTATCGCGGACGCGTGCCAGCCAGGGGAAATGACAACGCGGCGGCAGAAGCACCGCCGCCGCTACGACAGGTCCAGCTAGGGGGCCCCTGCCCACCTCATCAACGCCAGCCACTAGGTCAGCGCCCTGGGCCCAGAGGTCCTCCTCGTATATGAACGTGGGAGGTTCCCTCATATTGCGCCCCCCTATTGGAGCTACACTACCATAAAAGGTCGAGGAAGGCAATGGTTGACAACCTATGAGGCCCCCGCTACTTTATGCCCAAAGTCGGAAATTCTCGGCCAGGAGGTGAGCGATGCCCATCGTGCGAGTGGAGATGTGGCCCGGTCGCACCCACGCTCAGAAGCAGGAGCTGGCGCGGGTGATCACCGAGGCCATTGTGAATATAGCCCAGACGACACCCGAGGCGACCATCGTCATATTCCAGGACGTGGCCAAGGAGAACTGGGCCCAGGGCGGGGTATTGGCCTCGGACGCCAGCAAGTAGGGGCGCTGCCGCGGGAGTTCGGTTCATGATTGGCGGGTTCTGGGCTCCCGGGTTCACACACGACCCCAGCCTCAAGGCTGGGGCATAGGGAGGCGAATCGGATGTCCCGCCTTACGGTCATGAACAAAATAACTCGATAAGAGGCAGGGCTTGCGCCAGAGGCGCATCCGCCTTCGGTGGAGAAGCCCTGCAGCTACGACCTTGGCGCCTCTTCATTTCGTAGCTGCAGACCTTATGGCGATCAAGAAAATAAGAACACCACTGAGGGTTGAAACCCTCAGCTTTGGGGAAGCTGCGGGATTTATCCCG
>JALHUG010000152.1 GCA_022866185.1 Dehalococcoidia bacterium | reverse complement strand
CGGCCTGGGAGCCGGGCTGGTCGCCTTTCTGGGGGCGGATCTCGTTCCAGGGGCCCAGCTTGTGGCCGAGGCGGTGGGGCTCGGGCAGAAGCTGGAGGGGGCCGACCTGGCGCTCACCGGCGAGGGGCGGCTGGACGCCCAGACCAGCTTCGGCAAGGCGCCCTGGGAGGTGGCCCGGCTGGCCAGGGACTGCGGCCTGCCGGTGATAGCCATCGCCGGCTCCCTGGCGGAGGCCTGGGGGCCAGCGCTGGGCGAGGCCTTCGATGCAGTGGTGGCCATCACGCCGCGGGCGATGTCGGTTCAGGAAGCCATGGCCCAGGGGGCGAAGCTGGTGGCCGATGCCGCCGAGGCAGTCGCTCGCCTGCTGCTGGTCGGCCAGCGCTTGGGCGGGCGCTAGGAGTTAAGTGATGTCGGCTATTCTGGACGAATTCCAGCAGGTGGGGCGAGACCTGTACGCCGCTGGCCTTGTCTCCTCACACGGGGGCAACATGAGCGTTCGCCACGGCGAGGGCCTGATAGTCACCAGCCACGGCAGCCGCCTGGGTCACCTGGTGCAGGCGGACCTGGTGGAGGTGAGGCCGGGCTTGGAGCCCAGGGTCGAGCCGTCCATGGATTTGGCCCTCCATCAGGCTATCTACGCCGCCCCCAGCGAGGCCGAGGCGATCGTCCACGCCCATCCTCGCCATGCCATCGCCCTGTCGCTGGTGGGGATGGAGATCCAGCCCCAGGACTTGGAGGGCCAACACTACCTGGGCGTCGTGCCGGTCGTGCCCAGGGGCGAAAACGTGGCCCGGGCTCTAGCCGATGCCCTGCGGCAGCACAGAATAGTCGTGGTCGCTGGCCACGGCAGCTACGCCCGCGGCGACAGCCTGTGGCAGGCTCTCCAGTGGACATCGGTGCTGGAGGAGAGCACCGAGGTTCTGTGGCTGCTGCGCGTCCTCAGACCGGATACGTAGGCGGCAGTCCAGACGAGGACGCCCCCTGGCGGGGCTGGAACAGGTTGAAGAAGACGAGGAAGATGAGCCCCCCGGATATGGCAGCCGGAACGATGGTTCCTGCCCAGGTGATGTCCCCATGGCCCCGGTGATAGAAACAGCTAAGCACGACGACCACCTGCTCCACGAGCGCCAGCCAAAAGACCTGACGATGGCGCTTAGGGTCGCGGGCGGCCCACAGGTAGATGATGGCGGGGATCACCATCGAGGCGCTGAAGACCCGACCGGCAAAGATGCCAGAAGCGTGCCCTTCCATATCGAAGAGGAAGCTGCCGGCCAACACCTGGGCGATGATGCCCACGATGTCCCAGGTGGCCAGCAGGATGAGAACGATCCTGGGCTGGCGCAGCGTCTGTAGAGCGCTAGGTTGAGGCGCGGTTGGTTGAACTTCGCCAGTTGACGCCATGGGCAACCTCCTTCTATCCCAGGTCTAGCTCCTCCAGGCGCTCCTCATCGATCCCCAGGTAGTGGCCGAGCTCGTGGAGCACAGTCTTGCGCACCTCCTCGACCATCTCCTCCCGGCTGGAGCAGAACCGCTCGTGGGTCTGTTGGTATATGACGATCTGGTCGGGCAGAGCCATGTTGTAATAGCCGCCGCGCTCGCTGAGGGGGGTGCCCAGATAGAGGCCGAAGAGGTCCTCGCCGGAGTCACTGCCTGCCTCGCGCCGCTCCGCCAGGCTGGGGCGCCACCTGACCACGACGTCCAGGTTGCGCACGTGCTCTTGGAACTGCGCGGGGAGCTTGGCCAGGGCTTCGAGAACCAGCTTCTCGAACTCGTGCCGTCGCATCAGCCTAGCGCGTTCTCTCCCAGAGACAATGATAGCCCTCGCCAGCGACGGCGTTGACGATCTCCTGCTGCTCCTGCCGGACGAGCTCCTCCAGGATCTGCTGGCACTGCTCGTCCGCCAATGGGAAGCCAGCGCCGGTCTGTCGCCGCACGATGCGATCCCAAACGCCGCAGGCGACCAGCTCCTGCACATGCTTGGGCCACCAGACGGCGGTGATCTTCTCGGGAAGACGGAAGCGAGGGCGTAGCTGCTTGATGCTCTTGAAGCGCTCCTCCGGCGACGCAGCCCGCGGCACAAGCTTTATCAGGGGGCCTTCGCTGTCCGAACAGCGGGTGTCGATGAGGAGGCGCTGGGGCAGGATCAGGAAGCGGATGGTGATGACGTCGGCCTTATCGATGACCTCGAAGATGGAGTCGATATCGATGGCAAAATCGTTATCCATAGCGGAGCGTGAAGCACCACACCTCTCGCTCATTGTAGCATCGGGCCCAATGGGTCCGCCAGGGGGCTCAAGGGCGCGAGGGGGCGAGGCCGAACGAAAAGGTCGAGCCCCGAGGCCCGGCCATGCGCTCGACTCAACAAGCGTGGTGGGCGATAGAGGATTCGAACCTCTGACCTTCTCTGTGTAAGAGAGACGCTCTTCCAGCTGAGCTAATCGCCCCTGAAGAAATCTTATCCCTGCCGAGTCTAGGCGGTCAAGCCAAGGGGCACCCGCCGCGCCAGCAGCGGCGATAAGAAACAGCGCCAGAGGATAGTCCTCTGCCGCCGCCTACGACAGTGGCTGACGGGCCAGCGGATAGCCCATCCCACGGAATGACCGCGGCGAGGACCCCTACCTGACCCGCCGTCTCCTGGCATACCACCCGCCTGCGCTGAGGGCGACCAGCGCCGCGGCCGCCAGCGCGGCCAGGGCGATGTAACCGAGGCGTGACGAATCAGCGAGATCGGGAAGCTCGGCTATGCCGCCGACGGGCGGAAGGGGTGTGGGTGGCCAGTACCGCTGGATGTCGCCCTCGGGGTCATGCAAGAGCACGGTGATGTCCGGCTCCTCATTCGACGGGTGCTCGATGACGACCCAGGCCTGGCAGTCTTCCCGCGCGACCAGGCCCTCATCGATGCCACGAGCCTCGTCGTAGTAGTCGAGCACGCGGCCATCCTCAGCTAGGGCCACCGCCTCGTCAGGGCTGATGATCACTCCACCATCCAAGCTGACGACGCTCGCCTTGCCGAGCGGGGTGTGCGGCGCGCTGTAGATGGCACCCGGTGACACGTCGATGATGGCGCCCACTTCGGTGTTGAGGATGAACTCGATCTCCTCGCCCTGCACCGGGTGGAGGCTGGGCGAGAAGGTCACGCCGTCCGCCCCGGTGGGATCTTCCTCGACCGCGTCCTTGCAGAAGCCGTCGCGGTCGATGAGGTGGGCGATGATCGCGGTGTGGTTGGCGTCGATCCGCACGGCTTCGACGTCCTTGAAGCCGCCCCACTCCCAGGTCTTCTCGACGGGGTTGGAGAGGACTTCCGGGTGCTTGCGGAAGTAGGGGTAGTCGCCGATGACGGTGATGGTGCTGTTGCCCACCACGTTGCCTGGCCGGCAGTCGGGCGCGCCGCTGACGGGGTCGGTGCGGCAGTCATCGTAGCCCAGCATGAAGTCACCGTTGGCGAAGAACATCCCCTCGCCGCGGTTGTCGGTGTAGAGCTCGATGTACCAGGGCCGATTCTTCAGCGCGGGGTCGACCTCCTCGGGGTCCTCCCGCTCGAGCTTGTTGGTGATGGTCCAGAAGGGGTAGGGGCCCAGGCCTGTCCAGCTCATCCAGTCGTAGCCGCCGTTGCCAACGACGGCGGGAATCTCGGCGTCGGCCGGGATCATGACGCTGTGGTAGTCGTTTGTGCTGGGGTAGACGACCCCCTTCAGAGCCTCCCTGAGGAAGCCGGCGTCGCCGCTAGCGATGCTGGCCCTGATCTTCAGGAGCGGCATGATGGCATCAGCCGCGGTGATCGCGCCATCGGGGACCACCGTCTTGCGGCCGAGCCAGGGGCGGACTATGGCGTCGTGGCTGTCCAGCGTGCTCTTGGGGCCGATTGCGGCGGTCTTGGCGGCATCCGGTTCGCTCATCACGTCCCAACTGGGGCGGGTGTGGATAGGGTCGGGGCCGGCCAGCAGCGGCAGGTCGTCCGGCAGCACCCAGTGGCCGTTGTCCAGCATCTCGTCGCCCGCGTCGGCGCAGCCACCTGGGGGTGCCGGGTAAGGCGCGCCCTTTTCGGACCCCTGCTCGTCGCCGTCGCCGTCCATGTCCACGCAGACGTCGCCGCGGCCGCTGTGGTAGCTATTATAGAACCAGCCCTTCACCTTCACCCTCAGGAGGGTGTCGGCGGAGACGTTGAGGGTGTCCTCTTCGGTGTCGGCGCCCCCGCCTTGGTTCCAGTTGCCGTCGTTGTGCAGCTCGCGCTGGCCGTCCACGTTGGTGAGCTTGACCTGGTAGACCCTGAGGTACCACACCAGCCAGGCGTGCTTGTTCACCAGTGAGGAGGACTGGAGGGACGCCGGGGCATAGGACGTGCCATAGTCGCACCACCATGCGCCCTCGACGGAGTCCCAATAGATCTCCCCATAGGGCGGCCCGGACTGAGGGCAGTAGTAGGTGTCCTCCATGAGCTTGGCCTCGGTGTCCTGCTGGCCGGGGTCCTCGCTGTCGGCCAGGGCCTTGGAGATGCACATGTCGTCTATGTGGCCGATAGCCTCGGAACCGTTCCCGGGCTGCAAAGTGTCCAGGACGCCGTCGCCGTTGACGTCGATGTAGCCGCCCTCGAGAGTGCCCAGGCCGGGGGAATCGAGGGTGTAGTCGACGTGGTGGGTGACGACGGTGTCCATAAGGCCATCGGGGTCGCCGTCCTCGTCGCTATAGACAGCGCCGCCGATGGTGGCCAGCGGACAGGGATCGCAGGGGTCATCGCCGTCGCCGCAGGTGGCGTTGGGGTACCAGTCGTTGAGGAAGGCCCAGCGCTTGGCCAGGATGATCTCCTCGCCGGCCCAGCGGATCTGCGGCTGCTTGGCTTCCTCGATGGTCGTCCAGTTGATGCCGATCCACTCGTCCACGGGAAGCGGCAGGGAGCCCACGCCGGGCGGGTAGTCATCGTGGAACTCGATCGTTGCCTGCTCTTCGCAGACGGTGTCCACGTACACCACGACGCGGCCCAGGTTGTCGGACACTCCCTCTAGAGTCGTGCCGAAGTTCTCGCTGCCGTCGGCGTCGGTGAAATACGTGCAGCCCCTGGGCGCCTCGATCTCGGCCGTGACGATCGCCCCCTCGGTGGGCTGGTGGGTGGTGATGCCCTCACCGTGTTCGCCGTGTACCACCTCGACGATCTGCACCACCGGCGTCGCTTTGATGCGCTTTAAGGCCTCGTCCCAAACGACGGCGTGGTCCTGCCAGGCGCCCTGCCTGTCCAGCAAGTGCTCGTCCGCGGCGTCGCGCTTGCCGTCGTCGTTGACGTCGGGGGGCAGGTACAGCTCCTTGTACTCGCTCGTTTCGACGACGGTGTCGCCATCGGCGTCGTAGTACACCTTGACCTTTTCCAGGTCGCCCATCTGGGGCTTGAGGATGACGCTGTCGACCAGGCTGTCCCACTCTTTGACCACGGGAGAGGTGACCTGGAGCAGCTCCTCGTCATCCAAGTACGAGAGGGTGACGCGGGTCTCGCCCGGCGTGGTGGAGTGGATGACGACGCACTGCTGGACATCGTTGGCTGGGTCCCAGGCAGGGCGGTTGGCCACCTCGACCAGGTCGCCGCAGCGGCCGTAAGCCACGATGGTAGCGTTCGCCCCCGAGAAGTTCTCCACGTTCCAGCTCTGGACCGAGTAGCCGGTGTCCCAGCCCGCGGTGCGGATTACGTGGTACTGGCCGGTGATGTTGTTGCAGTCATGCCAGGGGTTAACGACCGGGCTTGGGGTGCCTGTCCAACCGGTGTCAAGGCAGTAAGGGTTGCCGGTGTAGTCGGCACCGTCGGGGCTGACGTGCACAAGGCTAACGGCGTCCGAGCCGAGAGCCCCTGTATTGTCGCTAGCCCGCAGCGAGACGATGGAAGTGACAATAGCGATCAGGAGAAGTAGGACGATGGGCAGTTGCTTCATGACGGCGTACCTTTCCCAGGCCGGCACATCGCGAGGGGAGCCTACGACCGCGTATGGGGCTACGCCATCATATCTGGCGCTGGCATGTTTGTCAACGGCCAGTGATGCTCAGGAGAAACCCCATCCTACTCGCGGGCGCGATGGCCCCCAAGGAGGCGGGGCAGAGGGAAACGATGTGGGAAAGCTCGTTGGGGTTGACACAAACTGCCGCTGTTTGTGTACTGCTGGCGCGCTCGGCGGGACTCGAACCCGCGGCCTCAGCCTCCGCAGGGCTGCGCTCTATCCAAACTGAGCTACGAGCGCGCTATCTAGCTAGAACCGTCGCCAGCAGAATGCCAGCGTCCTGTCTTCATGCTTGGTGCCGAAGGTGGGATTTGAACCCACACGTCCTTTCGGACACTACGCCCTGAACGTAGCGCGTCTGCCATTCCGCCACTTCGGCGCTGTCTCAACGCATAGCCAGCGTGGGCCATGTTGAGTTCGAACCAGCCACCTTTTGCCAGTGAAGCATAGCACTGTCTGCCTGTGCTGTCAAAGGAGTGTACTCGTCCGGTAGCGTAACCTATTCTGTGTGAAAACGGGGTGTACCCTTTGCAGCAGGCAAGAGAAGAGCAAGCTGTGAAAGGAGCACGCCCATGGCGAGCATAAAGGCTTTGGCCACCCTGACGCCAGCGGACCTGTGGCGGGAGGTGCACCTTCAGCCGGAGGCTGATCCGCCTTCCCCGCGCTGTAGTCGCCGAAGGGGCCGTCCCTGGCCTCCAGGGCTGCCCTGATCCCCCTCTCGTCGATCAGGCGCCGCCAGGCCAGGCCGTCCGGCGTGTCGCGCATCCAGCCATCGGAAGATGCAGCCCAGCATCTGGCTCGACCGCAGGCCCATGTTCTCGTATGCCTGGTTCACCAGCAGCTTCATCGACGCGAGCTGAGAGACGGGGATGTTGGCCATCCGCTGGGCCAGGCGGAAGAGAAGGCGACGGCGCGCCCCACTCGGCGGCGGAGCCGGTAGAGGGAGGCGCTGGAGGGTTGACTACGTGAAGCTCCTCGGGGACAATGACCTCAAGGAACGCTGCTTGCATGGGTCGGCTGGCCTCGCGAGGTAGGGGTGAAAGAACCATGACTCGGGTCATTCTCGCTGCTGCGCTCGTCGTCGTTGTGAGCCTAGTGCCGTCGGCGCGGCCAAATGTATCCGAGGCTTTGGCCGACAGCGGGCCGGTGTACCCGGCCGCCGGCACTTTGACCACCGCCGGAAAGACACTAGTTCAGATGACGTCAGAGAAGGTGTTGGTGAATATCGAACCGACCCCTGGCGGGCGTTCGGAGTACCAAGCACGGGTTGACGCCGAGTTTCAACTGTATAACCCTGGCCCCGCCACGTCCCTGCTGGTCGGCTACCCAGAGAGCGTCTGGACGCCCGCAGCGGCGGTGACGGCACAGTTCCAGTTCAAGACTGTCGAAGCCCTGCCCATCACCGCGGAGGGCCTGGCGGTCAAGGTCGATGAGCAGCCGGTCGCAGCGGTCAGCAAGGAGCTGGTCCAAGAGGATGTTTCGGAGAGCGCCTTTCAGGCGGGCGAGTCGTGGTTCGTCTGGCCCATGGACTTTGAGCCCGGCGCCAGCCACCTGGTGAGGGTCAGCTTCGAGCAGGTGGTGCGGGGCGGTCTTGAGGGTAAGCTGAACTGTGGGGCCTACAGAGGCATGCTCTGCTTCGACTACGTCCTCGTAACCGGCGCCGGCTGGGACGGCCCCATCGGCGACGCTGAAATCAGCGTTCAGTTTCCCGAGGACATCGACCTCGACACCTTCTATGCCGCCAGTCCGATGCCTTTCGGACCCACCGATCAGGCGGTTGTCCAGCGCCAGGGCCAGAAAGTGATCTGGCAGAACAGGGATTTTGAGCCGGGCGACAACTTCAGTATCGCCTTTCTCTCCCCTGAGGCGAGCGCCGAACTTCGGCGTGCAAGGCAGATTGCCGCGCCATCAAACGATGCCGCCGACCATGGCCGGCTCGCCGAACTCCTTTTCAGCCTCACCAATAGCCCAGAGGGACAAGTTTCTGCCTTTAACCCAGGCAACGACCGGCTCCTCAGCGAGGGCATGCTGGAGGTCGCGCGCGGCCTCGCGCTGGACCCGAATAGCGCCGCGGTTTGGTCGGCGATGCTTAGCCTGGAGAGCAAGCCGTCCGATACCCCCAGCCTCGGCACGCTGAGGGCCATCGTGACGGCAGAGCGGCTGTTGCAGCTAGACCCTACGAACGAGGAGGCCCGATCGTTCCTGGAGGGCGTCCAGCAGTACGGACTGGGTAGTCTCATTGACCCGCAGGCAGCCACCATGGTTCGCGACGCGGCCTCGCTCGCCCTGGCTGGCGCGGGGCCGAGCGGTGCTCCGCCTACGGGTGCTGGCGGGCTAGCGGCCAGTAGCGCCGGCAGGCCCCGGCTTGGGGTCGAGGAGGAGCTGGCGATGGGTCTTGCCGCAGCGCTAGGCCTCGCTGCCCTTCTGGTTGGAATCTGCGCCGCTCATGCTGACCCGCTGCGCCGGTCATGGTGAGCCCCCGCCTGAGGCGGGTCCACCTCCGGCGGATGTCGAACCATGACCCCCGCTCCTCCTTCGACAAGCTCAGGATGAGCGGACGGAGGCCTTCAGACCTCCATCTGTCACCTACACGGGGGCCAGCCGGCCTTCGTCTCAGGAGCCCTTGGCCAGTAGCTCGACGACCCGGTCGAGGATGCGCTGGGCGACCTCGTACTTGGTCATGACCGGCAGGCGCTCTTCCCCGCCTGCCCGGTCGAGGATGACCACGCGGTTGGTGTCAGCGTCAAAGGCGGACTCGGGGCCGGTGATGTCGTTGGCCACTATCAGGTCGAGCCCCTTGCTCTCCAGCTTGCGGCGGGCATTGGCCACCAGCTCCTCGCTCTCGGCGGCGAAGCCCACCCTGACGAAGCCCTTGCCCGCCTCGGCCAGGATATCGGGCGTGCGCGTCAGCTCCAGGCTCAGGGTCTCGGTATGGCGCTTCATCTTCTGCTCGGCGGTGGCAGACGGCTGGTAGTCAGCCACGGCCGCCGCCATCACCAGCGCCTGGGCGTCGCGGCACTCCCCGACGACCGCATCACGCATCTCAGCCGCTTGCTGCACCGACACCAGCCTCACCCCAGAGGGAGTGGCCAAGGCCGTGGGCGCGCTCACCAGCACCACATCGGCGCCGCGGTCGCGTGCCGCCTCAGCCACGGCGTAGCCCATCTTGCCCGAGGAGTAGTTGCCCACATAGCGCACGGGATCGATAGGCTCGCGCGTGCCGCCGGCCGTGACCACCACCTTGCGGCCGGCCAGGTCGCCGCCGCGGCCCAGGACGTAGCGGATGGCCCCCAGGATGGTCTCGCTGTCCGGCAATCGGCCCGCGCCCATGCGCCCCGAGGCCAAGCGGCCCATCTCCGGGCCGACGATGGTCATGCCCCGCGCGCGCAGGGTCTCCAGGTTCGCCTGAGTGGCGGGATTCTCGAACATCTGCGAGTCCATGGCCGGGCAGACCAGCACCGGCGCCTTGGTGGCCAGCACGGTGAGGCTCACCATCTCCTCGGCCAGGCCGTGCGCCAGGCGAGCGATGGTCGTGGCCGTGGCTGGCGCTACCACCACCACATCGGCGCGGCGGGCCAGCTCCACATGCTCGATAGCCGCCTCGAACATGTCGACGACGACGCTGCCTGGTGTCAGCGACCGGAAGGTGAGCGGCGTAACGAACTCGGTGGCGGACGGCGTCATCACCACGTCGACGCTGGCGCCCGCCTGCGCCAGCTTGCTGGCCAGATCGGCCGCCTTGTAGGCAGCGATGCTGCCCGTCACGCCTAAGACGACAACCTTGCCCTTCAGCATCTCAGCAATTCATCTCGTAGATGAAACGCAGCCCCGTGAGAGTGAGATTGGCATCGACCACGTCGATCACGGAGGTCTCGGCGGCCATCGCCTCGGCCCAGCCGCCGGTGGCCACCACCTTCGCCTCTCCTCCCAGCTCCTGCTTGAAGCGCCCAACCATGCCCTCGACTAGGCCCACGTAGCCGAAGACCACCCCCGACTGGACGGCAGCGGTCGTGTTGCGCCCGATAGCGCTCGCCGGCCGGGCCAGCTCCACCCGATACAGCCTGGCCGCCCGCTGGAAGAGAGCCTCAGCGGCGATAGCCAGGCCAGGGGCGATGGCGCCACCCAGGTAGTCGCCGTCCTTGGATATGGCATCGAACACAGTAGCAGTTCCCAGGTCCACCACAATCAGCGGCGGCGTGTACAGCCTGATGGCGGCCACCGCGTCGGCCACACGGTCCGCGCCTACATCGCGCGGGCTATCGTACAAGATGCGCAGGCCGGTGCGCACGCCAGCGCTCACCACCAGCGGCCGCACGCCGAAATAGCGCCGGCACACCGACTCGAAGACGACCTCCAGTTCGGGCACCACGCTCCCTATCACCGCAGCATCGATCTGCTCACGGCCCAGGCCTTCGTGGGCCAGAAGGTTCACCATCAGAACGCCATACTCGTCGGCCAGCCTATGAACGTCGGGCGCCAGACGCCAACTGGCCTTCAGCTTCTCGCCCTCGAAGGCCCCCAGCGTAATGTTGGTATTGCCCACATCAATAGCCAGAAGCATCGCCCCTGCCTTCTTTAATCCTGACGGCCGAGCCATTATAGTCCCCATATAAAGACGCCAGCAAGCCAGCATGCGAACAGGCAGGCGGTTTGAGGCTTCTGAAAGGGTTAACTTTTCCTCGCCGCTTGTCATAAAACCCTTGCTACCCTCTCCCTGCCTTGTTATGGTTCCCCCGTCCACTGAAAACCGCTGCTCGTCTTCCGTTCTTGTCACCAAGGGGGAGTTTGATATGAACGACCCGGCTGCCTCTCGGCCGGAGACAAGTGCCCAGAATCTGTGGGACATCGCCCTGGCTGAGCTTCAAGTGCAGGTGACACGGCCGAACTACGAGACGTGGCTCAAGGACACCATCGGCGTGCTCTTCAACAACGGCCTGTTCGTTGTCGGAGCCCCCAACGACTTCGCCACTGAGTGGCTTTCCACCAAACTGCGCCCGCTTATTGCCAAGACCCTCAGCAGTATCATCGGCCATCCGGTGGAGGTAACCTTCCAACTGATCGGCTCCCCGCCGGATGATGCGCGCTCCAGTGGCCCCCTGTTCGAGCCCGAAACCGCCCCACCGCCACCCATAACCCTTTTCCCGCGCCCGCGCCTCAACGAGCGCTATACCTTCGAGCGATTCATAGTGGGCCATGAGAATCGGCTAGCCCACGCCGCCTCCCTCGCAGTGGCTGACAAGCCAGCCAGCGTCTACAACCCCCTATTCATCTACGGCGGCACCGGCCTGGGCAAGACTCACCTCCTCCACGCTATTGGCCATAGAGCCTGGAGCAACCACTACCGCGTTCTCTATGTCACCGCAGAGCACTTCACCAACCAATTCGTCACCTCCATCGCCCAGGGCCGCTCCGAGGAGTTCCGGGCCAAGTACCGTCACGTAGACGTCCTCCTCATCGATGACATCCAGTTTCTGACCGGCAAGGAACGCACCCAAGAGGAGTTCTTCTACACCTTCAACGACCTCCACGCCGCGGGCAGCCAGATCATCATCAGCAGCGACCGCTCACCCAGGCTGGTCTCTCTCCTTGAGGATCGCCTGCGTTCCCGCTTTGAGTGCGGGCTCATCGCCGATATTCAGCCGCCCGCTCTTGAAACCCGTCTCGCCATCCTCAAGACCAAGGCCGCTGACCTACAGCAAGAAGTGCCTCCCGACGTACTCGATTTCCTCGCCCAACGCTGCCACAGCAACATCCGCGAACTGGAAGGCTGCCTCAACCGCACCGTCGCCTTCGCCCGCCTCCTGCGGGCCGAGATAACCCTCGACCTCGCCACTCAGGCTCTCGCCCCCGTCTCACCCTCCGGCGAGAAACCGCATCCCAGCTCTCAAGCCGTCCTTGAAGCGGTCTCCCAGTACTTCGACCTGCCCATCCAAACCCTGACTGGCAAGAGTCGTGCCAAGGAGATCGCAGAGGCGCGCCACATCGCTATGTACCTCCTGCGAGAGGATGCTCACCTACGGGTGACTGAGATCGCTCGCCTACTGGGTGGGCGCGATCATTCAACCGTCATCTACGGCCTACGCAAGATGGACCACGCCCTAACGACTGACACGCAGTTTACCCGCCAGCTAGGCGAGATCAGGACGCTCTTCGCACCTTAGTTTTCCACAATCACCGTGGATATCACCCCGCCTTGGTGGATAACCCCACCGGGCTTTTCCTGGCAGGGCGCCAACCTTTCCTCTCCACCCCCACCAGCTTGCTGTCCCACAGACTCTCCACCGGCAGTGTCATCCTCCGTCCACGTCGCCCTCATAGCCATCCACCCCACCAACATCACTATTAGAATGACGATCAGCAGACATTCATGCCCAATCGCTTATCAAAGTATAATGTTTGCTGGTGGACTATCATGATTGATCATGTAGAGGTCTCAGTTGTTGGTGGTTTGGGGGGTTCGGGAGTGATGAGCTTCCGGCGGGAGAGGTTCGTTCCCCATGGGGGCCCAGATGGTGGGGATGGCGGCGCAGGCGGGAGTGTGCTTCTGCAGACGGATGCGTCTTTCAGTACGCTGTGGGAGATAGGGCGACGCCGCTATTGGCGGGGTGGGAGAGGGCAGCATGGGCGCGGATCGAACAGACATGGCCGTCGGGGCGAGGATTTGGTCATTCGGGTGCCCGTGGGCACGGAGGTGCGCCGCCGGGCGGAGAACGGAGAGCTGGCTCTCGTTGGTGACCTTACAGAGGCGGGTCAGACGGTAGTCGTAGCTCGTGGTGGGCTTGGTGGCTGGGGGAATGCCCACTTTGCCACTTCGACCAACCAGGCTCCCCGCATAGCGCAAAGGGGACAGAAAGGCGAGGAAGCAAGGCTGGTTCTAGACCTGAAGCTGCTGTCCGACGTTGGCATCCTGGGAATGCCGAATGCCGGCAAGTCCACTTTCCTGGCTCTCATCTCCGCGGCTCACCCCAAGATCGCCTCTTATCCGTTCACCACTGTGGAGCCGGTGCTGGGCGTGGTCGAGATGGGCTACAGGACGTTCGTAGTGGCCGAGATACCAGGGCTGATAGAGGGGGCGCATCGGGGGATAGGGCTGGGGCATGATTTCCTGCGCCACGCTGAAAGGGCACGCGTCTTCGTCCACCTCCTCGATGGAACTCGCCCGGATCCCGTGCAGGATATGCAGATGATCAACGGCGAACTGGCACAATTCCGAGAGGACCTCGCGGCCAAGCCCCAGCTCGTGGCGGTGAACAAGATCGACCTACCCGAGGTAGCCAACCGCACAGCCGAGCTGCGGGAGCTGTTGGCGGCCACACACATCGAGCCCTTCTTCATCTCAGCCGCCACCGGCCGGGGCGTGGGCCAGTTACTGGAGCGCACGGCGCAAGAGCTGTCAGCCCTGGTGGAGCAGGCCCAGCCGCCGCCACCGCTGCCGGTGATCAGGCCGCGCCCGCGCAGTGGGCGGTTCAGCGTGTCCGTATCCAACGGCGTGTACAGCGTGAGCGGCGAGTGGCTGGAGGCATTCGCGGAGATGATGCCGCTGGAGCAGGAGGAGGGGCGGGCGGAGTTTTGGCGGCGGCTGGGCCGCTGGGGCGTGGTGGGTGCCCTTAGGCGGGCGGGCATCCAGCCGGGGGCCAAGGTACGCCTGGGCGAGGCAGAGGTGGAGTGGGAAGGTTGAAGCTGGGCGTCCTTGGCGGCACCTTCGATCCCCCGCACATCGGTCATCTCATCCTGGCGGAGGAGGCCCGCCTGGCGCTTGGCCTGGCGCAGGTGCTATTCGTGCCGGCCGGCGCCCCGTGGCGCAAGGCGGGGCAAGAGCTTTCGCCGCGCGAGGATCGCCTGGCGATGGTGCGGCTCGCGGTCGGCGCCAACCCGCACTTCGCTGTCTTCAGCCTGGAGATAGAGCGGGAAGGCCCATCCTATACGGCAGAGACCCTGGCTGCTCTGCGTGAGCAACTGGCCGCCGATAGCGAGACATTCTTGATTCTCGGCCAGGACTCTCTGGCCGACCTTCCCAACTGGTGGCAGCCGCAGCGGATCATATCGCTGGCCCGACTGGCGGTGGCGGCCCGCACAGCCTGGGAGCCGGCCCAGGCGGACGCCCTGGAGAGGGAAGTGCCCGGCATCTCCCAGCGCCTGGTGTGGCTGGACATGCCGCGCATCGATGTAAGCTCCACGGCTGTGCGCGAGAGGGTGCGGCGGGGGCTATCGATCCGCTATTGGGTGACGCCAGCCGTCGAGGAGTACATCAGCCAGCACCGGCTGTACGTGGGCGGATAGGTTGTACTGCTCCCAAGATGTGGCGACGCATCCCTTCGCTGCTCTCAGAATGACGGCAAGTCATGCTGTCACCCTGACCTTGGTGTCACGCTGAGCGTAGCGAAGGGTCTCACCCCAGATGGCACACTCCGCCTGTGGCTCGCTGCAACTCGGTGATAGAACAGGCTAGACCGGCGAGGCCCTCGCCTTCTCCTCCTCGGAGCGCGCCAGCCAAGGCACGTGGCTGACCAGCCGGCCCAAGGGGGCATAGGCCCAGCGCTGCAGAGCCACAGCGATCACCAACCCGATGAGGGCAACCTCCATGCCCACGAGGGCGTCGAGGAAGTAGTGATTGGCAGTGACCGCGATGGCGAAGATCTGCGTCACCGGCAGGGCAACGCCCAGCGGCCAGATGAAGGGATAGCGGCGAAATGCCCAAATGATCCCGCCGCCCAGAAGGAAATCCCAGCCGAAGTGGAGGCTGGGCACCGCCGCATAGGGGTTCACGAAGGGTCGCATGGACTGGGCCTGGTAGCCGTAGCCCAGATGGACGTTCATGGTGTCCACAAAGGTCCGCAGATCGCCATCGAGGACGACGTGGAACTCTCTTGCCAGCTCGGGCAGGAGGCGCGGAGGCGCCACGGGGTAGAGACCATAGATGATCAGGGAGATGGCTCCCGAAGCCAGGAAGGCATCGCGCAGGACAGTGTACTTGTGCCTGTCTGCGAAATACAGAACCAGGCCAAAGGCGATAATCAAGGGGAAATGCAGCCAGAAGTAGACGTAGTTGGATACCTGGATCAGGACCCGGTTGCCCATGATCCACTCTTGCATGTGCGGCTCCCAGAAAATGCCCAGCCACCTCTCGGCATCTATGACGTCCTTGGCATTCTGGAAGGCTTCGTGGGGACGGTCGATAACGCTTCCCCGCACCAGAAAGTAGAGGAGGAAGGCAACAGCGACCAGCGCTGCCTCCACAAGGTCGCGCCGGCCAATGTGGCGTATCGCCTGCCGCAGCAGGGCAGCAAGCGCCACAGGTGTGGTCTTTTCTCTCTCCACGGCGAGGCGGTAGCAGCCTACCTGACTAGACCTCGGGCGACCGAGCCAGGTGCTGAAAGATACGACCGGGGAGGATCAGCCGCCACAGTCGTGGGCCATAGCGCTGGAGAAGAAGAGCAAGGCCCAGGCCTATGAGGGCCACCACCGTGCCGGCCAGGACATCGATGATGAAATGATTGCCGGTAACCACCACCGCCAGGAACATCGCCGCGGGCATTGTCACCCCAAGGGCTATGCCCCAGAAGTGTCGAACCGTCCAGATAATGCCAATGCTCAGGAGCAAGACCCAGCCGAAGTGGAAACTGGGTATGGCCGCGTAGTGGTTCACAAAAGTCGCCGGATTCAGGTCGTAGTGGATCTTGGAAAAGGCCGACATGGTGTCCACCACCTGGTCGCTCAGGGGCCAGGGGAGAAGCCGCGGCGGCGCTGTGGGCAACAGGTTGAAGATGATCAGGCCGATGCCTCCCGAAATGAGGAAAGCGTTGCGCAGGAGCACGTAGCGTTGGCGGTGGAAGAAGAACAGCCAAGCCCCCACGCCCACGATGAGCGGAAGGTAACCATACACATAGATGGCGTTGAAAAGATATACCAGGAGATCGCTGGACAGGACCCAGGCCTGCATCTTGCCCTCCCAGGCCCACAAGCCCAAGCGCTGCTCGAACTCCATGATGCCGATGGCGCGGGACGTAGCCTCAACCGTTCGCTCTACCACAGCGCCCCGCACCAGCTCATAGAAGACGTAGGCCACGCCCATTATGAGGAGTTCTACGACGCCAACCTTGTTGACGAAGCGGAAAGTTCGACTGATCGCCGGAACCACGCGCGCAGTCACGATTCAGGCTCCCCCTATTGATCCTGAGTTCATTTAAGCACGGCCCTGACGATTTGGCAATGCCCCAGCGCATCGCGTCCCGTTGCCGCTGGTGGCTTGATTCTCGACCCCCGCCTGAAGGCGTTCAACTATTTAAATTCACCTCTGCGGGATAAATCCCGCAGCTTCCCCAAAGCTGAGGGTTTCAACCCTCGGGGTGTTCTTATTTTCTTGATCGCCATAAGGCGAGGGCATCGTATTCGCCTCCCCATGCCCCAGCCTTCAGGCTGGGGTTGAGTATGAACCCGGAAGCTCAATGCCCCAGCGCATCGCGTCCCGTTGCCGCGCGGGGGCG
>JALHUG010000151.1 GCA_022866185.1 Dehalococcoidia bacterium | reverse complement strand
CCTTGGCTATTTATGAAACGCAAACCCACTGAGGAAAGTATATGGCCATTGTAGGCCGCAAGCCCAAGCCCGAAGACCAGCGGCGGAACCAGAACAAGCCGCGGCATGACTGGATCGAGGTCGAGCGCCGGTCCTATCGGGGTGGCCCGAATCTGCCTGATACCCAACCTACGGGCCTACCCTGGCCGGATAGAACAAAGGACTGGTGGGCCATCGTGCGTCGGATGCCTCATGCTCGTCTCTGGACTAAAGCTGACTGGGGATTCGCCCTTGATACGGCGCTCGTGGCCGCCCACTTTCACGGCGGCGAATTAGGGGCGGCTGTCGAGCTACGGCAGCGCGAGAAGATACTGGGCACCACGATGGACGCCAGGCGTGACCTTCGGATTCGATACATCGAGCCTCGACCCGAAGAGGAGCGAGCGGGCGTGACCGCCATCGCAGACTACAGGAAGGCGCTGGAGGAATGACCACCGTTCTTGAGCGCCCCGCCGCCATCCACATCGGCCCCATTAGCATCCCCAGGCACACCCTGGGCTGGCAGATTCTGGGGTGGACCAAGGAATACCTGCTACAGCCGGATGGCCCGAAGGCTGGCGAGCCGTGGGTCTTCACTAACGAGCAGGCCCGCTTTGTCCTCAACTGGTATGCGATTGACGAGCAGGGCCGCTTCATCTACCGCTACGGGATGTACCGGCGCATGAAGGGTCATGGGAAGGACCCGCTTGGCGCCGCCCTCTGCTGCATAGAGTTCGTCGGGCCCTGCCGCTTTGTACGATGGGAGAATGGCGGGCCGATTGCACAGTCTCACTCGGCGGCCTGGATTCAGACGGCGGCCGTGTCTAGGGATCAGACCCGCAACACGATGACGCTGTTCCCTGGCATGATTTCACCCAAGGCCATTGAGGAGTTCGGCATCGACATCGGCAAAGAGATCATCTACGCCGAGCGAGGGCGCCGTCGCATCGAGGCCGTGACCAGCTCGCCCCGGGCCCTAGAGGGCGGTCGCGCCACCTTCGTCCTGAAGAACGAGACCCACCACTGGCTTGCCCCGAACGAGGGCCACGAGATGAGCAAGGTCATCGCCCGCAACGTCGCCAAGTCTCGTGACGCCTCCTCCCGCGTCCTGGCCATCTCCAACGCCCACGCCCCGGGTGAAGACTCCGACGCCGAGCACGACTATGAGACCTGGCAGAAGATAAGCCAGGGACTCTCGAACGCGACCGGCGTGCTCTATGACTCTCTTGAGGCGCCAGAGGACACCGACCTCCTGGACGATGCGTCCCTGCGGGCTGGCCTCCTGGCTGCCAGGGGAGACTCAGACTGGGTGAGCCCCGACCGCCTCATAGAAGAAATCCACGACCCGCGCACCTCGCCGGCCATTGCCCGCCGCTTCTACCTGAACCAGATCGTCGCCGAGGAGGACAAACCGTTTGATGGCAAGCGGTGGGAGGAATTGGTGCGGCCCGGCTATCTGGTGCCTGCCGGGGCGCTGATTACCCTTGGCTTCGACGGGTCTATCGGACGCGACCACACGGCACTGGTCGGGACCGAAGTGGCCACCGGCCATCAGTGGGTTGTCGGCTATTGGGAGCCGGAGGAGGTCAACGGCGGTGAGCAGCGCATCCCGTTCATGGAGGTTGATGAGACCGTTGATGCCGCCTTCGGACGCTGGAAGGTTTGGCGGTTCAACTGTGACCCATTCTACTGGAAGGATATGACGGCTGCCTGGGCCGGTCGGTATGGTGCCGACATCGTGGTGAACTGGCCGACGAATCAGTACCGCAAGATGGCGACCTCCCTCCTGGCCTACCGAAATGCGATCCAGACGGGGGCGCTTACACATG
>JALHUG010000150.1 GCA_022866185.1 Dehalococcoidia bacterium | reverse complement strand
TTTGACTACCGCAAGGGCTACAAGTTCAGCACCTATGCCACCTGGTGGATCCGCCAGGCCATCACCCGCGCTATCGCCGACCAGGCTCGCACCATCCGCATTCCTGTGCACATGGTGGAGACGATCAACAAGCTGGTGCGAGTCAGCCGCCGCCTGGTGCAGGAGTACGGCCGTGAGCCCACCAGCGAGGAGATCGGCACCGACATGGAGATAACGCCCGAGAAGGTGCGGGAGGTCGTCAAAGTCTCCCAGGAGCCGGTATCCCTGGAGACACCCATCGGTGAGGAGGAGGACAGTCACCTAGGCGACTTCATTGAGGACCACAGCACCCTCGCTCCGCCCGACGCTGCCTCGCATCAGCTCCTTAAGGAGCAGGTGGCCGATGTGCTCTCGTCTCTCACTCCTCGCGAGCAGAAGGTGTTGGTCTTGCGCTTCGGGTTGGAGGACGGGCGCAGCCGCACCCTGGAAGAGGTGGGGCGGGAGTTCAGCGTCACCCGTGAGCGCATCCGCCAGATCGAGGCCAAGGCCCTGCGGAAGCTGCGCCACCCCTCGCGCAGCAAGAAGCTCAAGGACTACCTGGAGTAGAACCTGAGGATGAAGCTAGAAGCCATTTCAGAATTCTCTCCACACCGCCCCGTAATGGCGATCAAGAGAATAAGAACACCCCTGAGGGTTGAAACCCTCAGCTTTGGGGAAGCTGCGGGATTTATCCCGCAGAGGTGAATTTGAATAGTTGAACGCCATTACGGGGCGGCATCCATGCCCCCGCCTTTGCGCCGGACGCCAGAGGACGTCCGCCTCCGGCGGAGGCGCATCCGCCTTCGGAGGACAGGCGGGGGTGGCAAGCCATTTTTGAAACTGCTTCTAGGGAGATAAGCGTCAGATGCCCCTCTACGAGTACTACTGCCCCCAGTGCGAAACGAGGTTCGAGCTGCTGAGCCCTATGGGCCGCGCCAACGATGCGGCTACCTGCCCCAACGGCCACGCGGGAGCACAGCGGGTGCTGTCCGTCTTCTCGGCCGTGAGCAAGGGAGCCGGCGGCGAGACGGCGCCCATAGGCGGCGGCTCGGCCTGCGACACCTGCAGTAGCTCCTCCTGCTCCACCTGCTCCCTGGGCTAGGGTTCACACGTACCCCCAGCCTGAAGGCCATTGAGAAAACAACCCAACATATCTAGTTGTCCTTTCCGGGCAGACCTAAAGGTCTGCAGCTACGAAATGGAGACGGGCCAGCGTCGTAGCTGCAGGGCTTCAGCCCTGCCTTGTGTCGAGTTATTTGGTCAACGACCATCAGGCGAGGGGTCGAGAATCAAGCCACCAACGGCGAACCGGCCCTGAGCTAAGCCCTCGCTTGGCCCGCCGCCAGAGGCCCCACCCTCGGCCGCAACCTCACTCCCGGGCAGATGGCCGATAGCGAGGCCAATAGCAGGGCTTCCAAGGCGGTCAGGCCTGCCATCAGCATAGTGGCATCGAACCAGAAGTCGCGGGGGAACATCTGGATGAGGTGATCGGTGTCCGGGTCGAGCTTCCAGAGGTCGTTGGTGAAGGCCACCAGGTGGAAGCGCAGGAAGAGCTCGTCGAAGCCCACCAGCGCCAGGGCGGCAAAGATGGCCAGCAGGCCCAGGGTGAGCAGAGATGCCTGGAGGAGGATTCGGGCCAGAACGCGCAGGGGAGCCTCGGCCGCCCAGATGAACACGGCTACCACAAACACCAGGGCGAAGGCCAGTGATGCCTCCTGCACCCGAAAGACGGTGCGAAACAGGTTCTTGACGTCGGTCAGGTGGCTTGTCTCTCGCTCGTTGAACAGGGGCACACGGCGACCGTCCTGCTGCACAAGGATTCGGATGGTCTCCTCGTCGTTGTTGAAGTAGCGCACCAGCCTATCGGCCGCCGCATCCAGTTGGCTGCGCGAGATGCCGGTGGCGGCCTCGGCGTCGTACTTGGCGAAGCTGTAGTGATAGAGGCGCGCCTCATTGGCGGCCCAGCGCACGTTGGTGGTGATCAGCAAGAGGGGGATGCTGATGAAGAAGAGGATGGTCGCAATCCTGGGGACGAGGCCCAGCTTATGCCTCCTCTCCGCCGCGGCTGCCTCGTGGCGGGCTATCTAGAGCCATATTAGGAGTGGCCCTTCCTCTTGTCAACGAGAAGGGCCCATCCCTATAATCGAGCGACGGTCAGGGGGAAAGGACAGGCGCCATGGGCATATCGGAAGGGGAGCTGCGCACGTTGGAGGGCTTCAGGGCGATCCTCGCACGCCTGCGCGGGCCCGATGGTTGCCCGTGGGATCGGGTTCAGACCCACGCCTCCCTCAAGCCCTACCTGCTAGAAGAGGCCTACGAAGCGCTGGCCGCTTTGGACGAGGGCGACCCACGCAAGCTCTGCGACGAGTTGGGCGACCTGCTTCTGGAGGTATTGCTCCACATCCAGCTCGCCGAAGAGGCCCAGGAATTCACTCTGGCAGACGTCATCTATGGCATCGCCAGCAAGAT
>JALHUG010000149.1 GCA_022866185.1 Dehalococcoidia bacterium | reverse complement strand
GTCGCAAGCCCCAATTAGATTCGGATGATCGGCGAACAGTATGAAAAAGCAATAACAAACAATTGCCAGGGCTATTGACAAACAATGCTGAACGGGTATCATAGCGCTAGTATCGACTGACGAGCAGGTGATAGGTGCCTGCAGGAGAGTCTTGGGGCCACAGCAACAGTTGCAGCGCCGGGCCTGCCGATGTCTCCATAGCGAGACAGTGGTTGGGCTTTCTGAAGGAATCATCAAGTGCCAGGGTTTCTGTCTCCCCCTATTCAGGCTTGGCCTTGAGTTGAGCGGGAGGGAGAGCTTTGTGCTTTTTGAGGAAGGAGGCATAAGCGAATGAAGGCTAAGCGTGGTGTGATATGCCCACTGGTAGTCTTGGCGGCATTGCTAGCGGTGGTTGCGGTCATGGCCCAGTGGGACACGGCAAGGGCTGCCGGCCAGTTCCGTGTGACCAATACCTTTGAGGTCCACAACGCCGAACACGGTGCCCAGTGCGACAATGCCGTGGACGACGACAATGACGGCTCCATCAACGACGGCTGTCCTAATGCCGGGCCGGTCAATCCTGTTGTTGGCAAGGCCGAGTTGGTATGCGATGACGATGTCGACGACGATGCGGACACCAAGGTGAACGATGGGTGTCCTGCCAAGGGACCCACTGCCGCCGGAGACCATGGAGACGTGATTGGGCGTTTAGCGATTCCCACAGGCGACTACATGTACGCCAAAATGACGATCACCTTTAGCCCGGCGGAGTTCACCGCGAGCGGGGACATCCCCGTGGGAGCCTGGGTGGCCGATATATATGCGGAGAGTACCCTGGGGCTCCTCAACGGTCCCTGCACGACTGCTCTCACAATCGACTTTAACATGTTCAACGCCACTCTCGACAAGTCAAAGACGGTGACCTTTACGGACTCCTCCGCCGACCTTGACGGCAACGGCCTTGCAGATGGTGTGGATAAGTATCCGGATTACCTGGACGGCGTCTTCCCCGGGCTGACTCCCGCGATGCGTCTGTTCGGGGTAGCCGGTGTCGCTGGCACGCCGGTGACCATGAACATACTCTACTTCGAGCCGGGAACGCCCTTGTTGGGCCTGACGCCTGATGCAAGCCTGGGCGTCGCCTCGGTATCGGTTCTCAACAATCCCAATGCCATGCTGGCACCCAACTCCATAACCGACAACTGCACGCCTATGAGTGCCATCACTACGAACTACGGGTACAGTTGGGATAACCCAAACACCGCCGCGGATGAAAGCGGCAAGGTGTTCATGACCAACCCCACGACGCCCGGCGACTACAAATTCACCATGTACGCCTTCAACAGGGCGGACGCCGACGGCGACGGCATCGAGAGCTATAAGGACACCTGCCCCTTTGACGTCAACGAGGGTGACCCACTCGTCCGAGGCGACGGGGACACTGACAAAGACGGCATCGACAACGCCTGCGACCCCACCCCCGACGAGGACACCAACAACGGCGACCACGATGCCGACATGTACGTGAACCGCGGCGACCTTTGCGTTCTGGTGGACAACTACGACCAGAAAGACACCGACAATGACGACATAGGCGACGCCTGCGACACCGTGGGCGCGGGGGGCATAGGCCTGGGGCCCGACAAGCGCGACGGCGAACTCCTTGAGGTCTACCTCCCCAGCACAGTGAAGCTCACTGGCGCTGCGGCGGCGCCGACGCCCACCACGGTCGCCCCGGCGGTGACACCCACTACGGTCGCCCCGGCGGTGACACCCACTACGGTCGCCCCGGCGGTGACACCCACGACCGTCCCGGCGGTGACGCCGAAGCCCACACCCACGGTCGCCCCGGCGGTGACGCCGAAGCCCACGCCTACGGTTGCCCCCAAGCCCACGACCGTCGCGCCAGCCTCACCCGTTCCGCCAACCGGTGGAGGCGGCCTGCTGCGCTCCGATGGTGGCTTCCCTGCGTGGGCCATGTACTTCATCGCTGTGGCGGTAGCCCTGATGGTGGGCAGCATCGGCATGGCGGCCACGGTCGCCTGGCGCCGCAGGCAGTAGAGTTCTGACCTTAGCTATAGATTAATAAGGAGCCGGCTCCGCTTGTCGGAGTTGGCTCCTTATTGCCAAAAGCGCCCAGCAAGCCAGTAGCCGCCCCTCGGGCGGTTACTGGCATCTAAGCTATGCTAAGAAAACCGTAACGGAGCAGCTTCTCTGGCGTCCTAATTGATAGCCTAATTCTAAGCTTATAAGGAGGAGCATGCCATGCCAGTAAGGGTCGGTATCAACGGCTTCGGTCGTGTTGGACGGCAGGTGTTCAAGGCCATTCGCGATTACCATGGTAGCGCCCTAGAGGTCGTGGCCGTCAACGACCTCACCGACCCCAACACCAATGCTCACCTGCTCAAGTACGATAGCAACTACGGCGTCTTTCCCGCCCGGATCGAGGCCAGGCAGGATGCAATCGTGGTAGACGGGCAGACGGTGAAGGTTCTGGCCGAGCGCGACCCGGGGAGCATCCCCTGGGGCGATTTCAGCGTGGAGATCGTGGTGGAGGCGACAGGCCGGTTCACCGATGCCCAGAAGGCAGTAGCTCACACTCAGGCCGGGGTCAAGAAGGTGATCATCACCGCCCCCGCCAAGAACGAGGACCTGACCGTCGTGCTGGGTGTCAACGAGGAGATGTACGACCCCCAGAAGCACACGGTCATCTCCAACGCCTCCTGCACCACCAACTGCATCGCGCCGGTAGTGAAAGTCCTGCACGACAACTTCGGCGTCGACAAGGGGTTCTTGACCACCATCCATGCCTATACCAACGACCAGGTCATCCTGGATACGGTCCACAAAGACCTGCGGCGGGCTCGTGCCGCCGCCCTCAACATCATCCCCACCACTACCGGGGCGGCTCGCGCCGTCACCCTAGTCATCCCGGCGCTCAAGGGCAGACTGGATGGCATGGCCTTCCGCGTACCCACGCCCACCGTCTCTGTGTGCGACCTTGTGGCGACTCTGAACAAGACGATAACCAAAGAGACGGTAAACCAGGCGCTCAAGGACGCCGCCTCGGAGTCGCTGCGGGGCATCCTTGAGTACACCGAGGAACCCCTGGTGAGCAGCGACTTCAAGGGCAACCCCGCCAGCTCCATCGTCGACGGGCTGGGCACCATGGTTCTTGCTGACAGCATGGTGAAGGTGCTGGCCTGGTACGATAACGAGTGGGGCTACGCCTGCCGCACAGCCGACCTCTGCGCCTACATCGTCCAGAAGGGGCTGTAGAGCGCCCGGAGCGGGCCAGGTGCCGGCGACAGACTGAGAAGGGCGCGCGGCCAGCGCTTATCCTGGCTTCTGGGCGTACACCCTGAAGTGCCTCGCGCTACCACGCCGACAAGACAATGTGACTTTTCTTCCCCAAGGATACTAGAATGTTCAAGGCTGCTGCTAGCTGGGAACTTGGGCCACCATTTGACGCCGCTCCGCTGTCGCTCTAAAATCGGGACAGTCATGTTCGAAGGTCTGACCGAAAAGCTCCAGAAGGTACTTCGCCGCCTGGGCAGCGGCGGCACCATCACCGAGAAGGACCTCGACGAGGCCCTGCGAGAGGTGCGCCTGGCTCTCTTGGAGGCCGATGTCCACTTTCGGGTGGTGCGGCAGTTCATCGAGCATCTGCGAGAGCGAGCGCTGGGAGCCCAGGTGCTGCAAAGCCTCACCCCCATGCAGCAGGTTATTGACATCGTCAATCAGGAGCTAATCCAAACGCTCGGCGGCAGCCAGAGCCAGCTTGAGCGGGCCAAGCAGTCGCCCACGGTCGTCATGCTGGTGGGCCTAAAGGGCTCAGGCAAGACCACCACCGCCGCCAAGCTAGCCCTCCATCTGCGACGGGGCGGCGACCGCCCCCTGCTGGTGGCCGCCGACCCACAGCGCGTGGCCGCTGCCGAGCAACTGGAGGCCCTGGGCAAGCAGCTCGACATCCCCGTGTACACGGAGGACGGCGGCGCCCGCCCGCGCCAGATCTGCGAGCACGCCCTAAAGGAAGCCCGCCGCCTGGGCATCACCACCGTCATTGTCGACACCGTGGGCTATATGCAGATGGACGAGGAGTCCCTGGCGGATGTGGTCGAGCTGCGACGCCGCCTGTCGCCCACCGAGGTGCTGATGGTGGCCGACGCCATGACCGGTCAGGAGGCGGTGCGGGCCGCCGAGGAGTTGCACAAGGCCCTGGGCCTCACCGGCCTCATCCTCACCAAGCTAGACGGCGACGCCCGCGGCGGTGCTGCCCTCTCCATTCGAGCCGTGACCGGCATTCCCATCAAGTTCGTGGGCGTGGGAGAGAAGGCCGACGCCCTGGAGCCGTTCTATCCCGACCGCTTGGCCTCGCGTATACTGGGCATGGGCGATGTCCTCACCCTGGTGGAAAAGGCGAAGGCCACCATCAGCGATGAGGAGATCGAGGAACTGGGGGTGCGCGCCCGCCGAGGCGCCATCACCCTGGAGGACTTCCTGGGGCAGCTCCAACGGGTGCGGAAGATGGGGCCGCTGAGCCAACTTGTTGCCATGGTACCGGGCCTTTCCGGCATCGCTGGCCGTTTGGAGGACGTGGACGAGAGCCGCATCAAGCGCGTCGAGGCTATCGTCTATTCCATGACGCCCCAGGAGCGACGTTACCCTGACATCATCGATGCCAGTCGCCGCCGCCGCATCGCTCGTGGCAGTGGCACCACCCCTACCGATGTCAATCGCCTTCTCAAGCAGTACCGCGAGGCCAAGAAGCTAATGCAGATGGTGGCCTCGGGACGTGGACCACGCATCGCGCCGGGGGCGCCCTGGGGACGCTAGATTGGTGAGCGATTTCTGGTATTATTGACGGGAGGTGAGCCCTTGCTGAAGATCCATCTTTCTCGCGTTGGCAAGAAGAAGAGGCCATCCTACCGCATCGTCGTGGCCGACTCGCGGGCCGCTCGTGATGGTGCCAATGTCGAGATCATTGGTCACTACGACCCCTTGACAGATCCCCCGACCATCGTTATCAACGAGGAAAGAGCGTCGCACTGGCTGGAGCAAGGCGCTCAGCCCTCGGAAGCGGTCGCTAAGCTCCTGGCGAGGAAGAGAGCTAGCGGCCAAGGGGAACAGGAGCCTATCCTGGCTGCGGCCGAGAGCGAAGGTGAAGGGGAACCTAGTGCACCTGAGACCGAGAGCCAAACTGGTCAGGAATCTACTGCGGCTGAGGCCGAGAGCGGAGACAAGCCATGAAAGACCTCATCGAGTACATGGCGCGGGCCATCGTCGACTACCCGGATGAAGTGACGGTGACGGAGGAGGACGAGAGAGACTACATCGTCTATCGCCTGCGGGTGGCCGAGTCGGACATGGGCAAGGTGATAGGCAAGCAGGGACGCATCGCCAACGCCATGCGCACCCTGCTCAAGGTGGCCGCCATCCGCAAAGGAACCAGGGCTGTACTGGAGATCGGAGAGGGCATCACCCGGCCGCCCAGCCGCAGGGCCGAATCCGAGCCCGAGGCTGAATCCGAGCCCTGGGCCGAACCCGAACCCGAGGCTGAATCCGAGCCCTGGGCTGAACCCCAGCCTGAGGCTGAACCCGAGCCTGAGGCTGAACCCGAGCCCTGGGCTGAACCTGAGGCCGAGGAGGAACCCGAGGCCTGAGTTGAATCCGAGCCTGAGAGCGGAGACAAGCCATGAAGGACCTCATCGAGTATATGGCGCGGGCCATCGTCGAGAACCCGGATGAGGTGGTGGTGACGGAGGAGGAGGAAAGAGACTACATCGTCTATCACCTGCGGGTGGCCGAGTCGGATATGGGCAGGGTCATAGGCAAGGAGGGACGCATCGCCAACGCCATGCGCACCCTGCTCCAGGTGGCTGCCATCCGCAAGGGAACCAGGGCTGTACTGGAGATCGGATAGCGATCCGCTTACCTGAAGTCCCTCATCGCTGGCTCTCCCAGGTTCATCTGTCAGAGGCCTATCCGCCTCCAGCGCGGGCAGCGTCAATTAGTTATGTCACGCTCTCAGGAAGACGCTAGCCAGGGATACGTGGCCGTCGGCCGCATCCTTGGCCCCTGGGGCCTGCAGGGCGACCTGAAGGTAGAGCCCCTAACCGACTTCCCCGAACGGTTTGCGCTCGGCTCTAGCCTCTATGTAGAGGGTGTCGCCTACGCTATCGAGCGCTGTCGCTGGCACAAGGGCAAGGTTCACATCAAGCTTTCGGGCATCGACAGCACCGCCGCCGCTGAGGCTCTACGCCAACGCTTTCTGGAAGTGCCAGAGGAGGAGCTGAAACCCCTATCGGAGGGCGAGTACTATCAGTTCCAGATACTGGGGCTCGAGGTTCGCACCACGGAAGGCCAGCCGCTGGGCAAGGTGGCCCAGATCCTGGTCACCGGCAGCAACGACGTCTTCGTGGTGCATGGCGAGGGCGGCGAGCTGCTCATCCCGGCCCTGGACGACGTGGTCAAGGCGATAGACCTGGACGGGGGCTGGATCGAGGTGGAGCTGGTGGAAGGTCTTCTGCCGCCGGCCAAGAAGGGAAAGGGGAGCCTTTCTTGACGGCGCTAGCCAGCCCTATCTATAATGACACTGCCGAGGGGATATAGCTCAAT
>JALHUG010000148.1 GCA_022866185.1 Dehalococcoidia bacterium | reverse complement strand
GGGATCGACCGCGATAACGCCCGCTTCGCCGCCGAGTTCGACGAGCGCAATGAGGCGGTGATGCTGGCGCTGGAGCAGCTCATCAAGACCGCCAAGCGGCGGGGCATTACCTCATCCATCTGCGGTCAGGCGCCCTCCGACTACCCGGACCTGACCCAGAAGCTGGTGGAGTGGGGCATCACGTCCATCTCCGTCAACCCCGATGTGATCGATAAGACGCGCCAGATTGTGGCCGAGGCGGAGGCGAAGCTGGCCCCGGTGGCGGCCAAGGCGTAGGCAGAGGGGAGAGGGCGAGAGGAGGGGTCCTTCGACTAGCTCAGGACAGGCTGGGCGCTGCGTTTGATTGTTCGACGGAAACACGAGTTTTGGGGGCCTCGCGTATTGGCGCGAGGCCCTGTTGTTTGATTGTTTGGTGCGCGAGGTGGCGGGCAAGGAGGCGGACGGCGCGGTAGTTGAGGGGTGGCGGCGGCGGCAGGGGGCCGCGCGGGCCGGGGGTGTGGAGGGCGTGGAGGTGGCGGAGCCAGGCGGCGAGGGCGAGGTTGGCGGCGGTGGCCTGGTGGCGGCGAATGGCGAGGCGGTGGAGGTAGGCGCGAAAGAGGGGGATCTGGGCGAGGGCAAGGGAGAGGGAGCGAACCTGCTGGGAGCGCAGGCCGTGCTTGAGGGCGTTGAGGTTGCCCCTAGGGGCGCCGGCGCCGGGTCGTTTGCCGCCCCTTCGGTTGGTGGGCGGGGCAAGCGCCGCCCCTACGGGTGTATGGTAGCGGGTCATGAGAGCCTCCCTTCGGTAGGTGGGTGTACCGCACCCTGAAGGCGATCAAGAAAATAAGAACACCCCTGAGGGTTGAAACCCTCAGCTTTGGGGAAGCTGCGGGATTTATCCCGCAGAGGTGAATTTAAATAGCGGCCAGGGCGGGGCAAGCGCCGCGAGGGCGGGGCCCTTCGACTACGCTCAGGGCAGGCCCTACGGGTATATGATAGGATAACTGTTCGGGTGGTAGAATAGGGATATGTCACTCGGCGGGGGACGTTAAGATGCAGGAAAAGATGCAATCGTTCCGCAAGTACATCAATGATATCGAGGGGGAGCGGGCGGCGGGGAAGGCTACGGAGCCGACGTATTACCCCTATCTGAAGAGCGTGCTGGAAGCGCTTGGGACGGGGGTTGCGGCGACCAGCAATCCGAAGCGCGTCGAGTGCGGGGCGCCGGACTTCGAGGTATCCCGTGGGGAAACGCGGGTGGGGTATGTGGAAGCGAAGGATGTGGGGACGAGTCTGGATGAGGCGGAGAAGTCGGAGCAGTTGCGACGGTACAGGGGATCGCTTCCGAACCTAATCCTCACGGATTTCTTGGAGTTCCGGTGGTATGTGGATGGCGAGAAGCGTGGCGCGGCGCGGCTGGGGACGGTGGGTCTGGACGGGAAGGTTAAGGGGGACAAGAAGGGGGTGGAGGCGGTCGGGGAACTGGTGGGCGACTTTCTGGCCCAGCAGCCGGTGGCCGTGGGGACGCCGAAGGAACTGGCGGTGCGAATGGCGCGGCTGGCCCACATGATTCGTGAGTTCATCGTGGCGGCTTTCGGGAAAGAGGCAGAGGGCGGGAGCCTGCACAGCCAATTCACGGCTTTCCGCGACCACTTGATCCCTGACCTGAGTGTGGAGCAGTTTGCGGACATGTACGCGCAGACGGTCGCCTATGGGCTGTTTGCGGCGCGGGCGGCGGGGGACGGCGGGCAGAAGTTCACGCGTCAAAGCGCGGCGTACATGGTGCCGAAGACCAACCCGTTCTTGCGAAGGCTGTTCAACCACATCGCCGGGCCGGAGCTAGACGTCCGGATCGCGGGGCTGGTGGACGACCTGGCCCAGGTGCTAGGGCAGGCGGACATGGCGGCGGTGCTAGAGGACTTTGGCAAGCGCACCAAGCAAGAAGACCCGGTGGTGCATTTCTACGAGACGTTTCTGAAGGCCTACGACCCTAAGGAGAGGAAGCTGCGGGGGGTGTACTACACACCGGAGCCGGTGGTGTCGTACATTGTGCGGTCTGTGGACTACCTGCTGAGGGCGCGGTTCGGGCGGCCGTTAGGGTTGGCGGATCCGGCGGTGCTCGTGCTGGATCCGGCGGTGGGGACGGGGACGTTCCTGTACGACGTGGTGAAGCTGATCTACGAGAGGATGGAGAAGCAGGGGCAACTGGGGGCGTGGAACAACTATGTTACCGAAAAGCTGTTGCCGAGGCTGTTCGGGTTTGAGCTGCTAATGGCGCCGTACGCGGTAGCGCACCTGAAGCTGGGGCTGCTGCTTCAGGAGCTGGGGTACGAGTTCCAGGGCGACCAGCGACTGGGCGTCTACCTGACGAATACGCTGGAGGAGGCCGTCAAACAGGCGGAAACGCTGTTTGCCGAGTGGATCACGGAGGAGGCGAACGCGGCGGCGGAGATAAAGAAAGAGAAGCCGATCATGGTGGTGTTGGGGAACCCGCCGTACGCGGGCCATTCGGCAAACAGAGGCGAATGGTTTCGACGACTCGTCGAGGACTACAAGCGCGACTACCCCGACCTCAACAAGCCTGCTCAGGCGAAATGGCTCCAAGACGACTACGTGAAGTTCCTGCGCTTCGGCCAGTGGCGTATCGACCGGACGGGGCAAGGGGTGCTGGCGTTCATCACCAACCACAGCTACCTGGACAGCCCGACCTTCCGGGGGATGCGGCAATGCCTGATGAATACGTTCACGGACATTTATGTGCTTGACCTGCACGGGAACGAGCGCAAGGGAGAGCGGTGCCCGGACGGGTCGCCGGACAAGAACGTGTTCGACATCCAGCAGGGCGTGGCAATCGGCATCTTTGTGAAGGAGGCGGGCAAGGCGGGGCCGGCGAGAGTGCACCACGGGGACTTGTGGGGACTGCGGGAGGTCAAGTACGGCGTGCTGGCTGACGAGGACATCGCGACGACTGAGTGGGCGGAACTCTTACCAGTCTCCTCCCTCTACCTCCTAGTACCCCAGGATGCCGACCTGCTGGCCGAGTATGAGCGTGGATGGAGGCTACCTGGGATAATGAGCGAGAATGGTGACCCCGCGCCGGGGATTGTAACTACGCACGACGAGTTCGCGATCTCTTTCAGCGCGGACGAAGCCAGACAAAAAGTCCGTCGATTCCTGCAAACGCTCTCCGAGGAAGAGGCACGTGGGGTTTGGCGTCTTTGTAGCCAAGCGCAGTGGAGTTACCAGCGAGCAAAGGCTGAGCTTGCGGCCGGCGGCTGGGAATGCCAGATCGTGCCGATTCTCTACCGGCCGTTCGACGTGCGGTGGACTGTGTTCGACTCCAACGTAGCTGTGCACCGTCGTGAGCGCGTAATGCGGCACATGCTGGGTGGGGAGAATCTTGCCTTGATAACATCCCGATTGACCAAGGGCGAGACGTTCAGACACGCGCAGGTTACCCGGCACATTGCAGAAGTCATTTGCATGTCGCCCAAGACATCGAACAACGGGTTTGTGTTTCCCCTCTGGATCTATGCACGGCAGCGACCTGAGAAAGCGAGGCCAGAACCCGGGACAAAGCACGAGGCGAAGGATCTTGGTGTCCCTCTACCTGAAAAACGGCCATACAGGGAGGCTAACCTGAGCCCTGAATTCGTGAAGGCTGTCGAGGGGAAGCTGGGGCTGCGGTTCGTGGAGGACGGGCGGGGCGACCTGAGGGAGACGTTCGGGCCGGAGGACGTGCTCCACTACATCTATGGCGTGTTCCACAGCCCTACCTATCGGGCGCGCTACGCCGAGTTCCTGAAGACGGACTTCCCGCGGCTGCCGCTGACGTCGAACAAGAAGCTGTTCGCGTCGCTAGCGGGGAAGGGGGCGGAGCTGGTGGGGCTGCACTTGATGGAATCGAAGGCTCTCGACGCTCTGATCACCAAGTGGCCGGTGGCGGGCTCCGGCACGGTGGAGAAGGTGCGCTACGAGGACAAGGGGCGGCGGGTGTGGATCAACGGGACGCAGTATTTCGAGGGCGTGCCGCCGGAGGTGTGGGGGTTCCACGTCGGGGGCTACCAGGTGTGCGAGAAGTGGCTGAAGGATCGGAAGGGGCGGAAGCTGTCGTGGGATGACGTGCAGCACTACCAGAGGGTAGTGGTGGCGCTGGCGGAGACGATTCGCCTGATGTGGGAGATCGACGCGATCATTCCCGGTTGGCCGCTGGAGTGAGGGGGCTGTCTGAGGGTTGAAACCCTCAGCTTCGAGGAAGCTGCGGATTTCAACCCTCAGGGCTGAAGCCCTGCAGCTACGTTTGGGGGGGACGCCAGCTACGGGCCGCGCTGAGCTTTCTCTGACGCGATACCCTTGACAAGCGCTGTCGGTTGCTGTTGAATGACAGCGTTGGCCTGTTATTCGCATCCGAAGGAGGTGCTTTTATGCCGCGGTTTCGGCAGCGGTTCGCTTTTTCTTGTGTGGGCTGCGCTTTGGTAGCAGCCGTCGTCCTCTCGGCCTGGGCCCTGGCGACGGGCTCGTCGGAGGCGCAGTCGGGCTCGATGCACAACTGCCCGCAGGCGGGCAGGTGGTCGATAGCTGTCTGGGGCGGGCCGGACGGCACGGAGACCGGCCAGGCACTGGCCACCTGCGGGGCTGTGCCGGTGGCCGCCGCTTACTACGTAGACCCGCAAACGCAGGGCTGGTCTTACTGGTTCGCCGGGCGACCAGAGATGACTACGCTGACGACGCTGGACAATATGCAGGGGGTCATAGCCCTGGGTAGTGCAGCTGTTCCGACGCCCACGGTAACCCCCACGCTGCCAACGCCGACGCCTACAGTGATGCCAACGCTGACGCCCACAGTGATGCCCGGTGGCACCTGGACGGGAACGTGGGACACTACCTACGGTAACATGCAGCTAAGTCAAAGTGATGGCAGCGTAACCGGCACCTATGAAGTCGATCAGGGGACGATAGAGGGCACAGTTCAAGGAAATAAACTCATAGGAACTTGGCACGAAGGTGAAGGAGATGCAGGGGAATTTGAATTCACCTTGTCTCCGGATGGGAATTCATTTGTTGGCGGCTGGAGGGTCAACTCCTCGGAGGACTGGACCGAATGGACGGGGACCAGAGTCGTGTAGCCGCGATGAGCAGCCGCTGCCTACTGCCTCGACCCGAGCACTCAGGGATGGGTGCGCTACCTTCAGGGCCGACCAGAGACTAGCGACCTGCTCCGCTGGACAATGTGCAGGCGGTGATCACCCTTGGCGGTGCGGCTGTTCCGACGCCCACGCTCGCGCCGGCGCCTACGCCACACGGGTGATTGTAGGACCGCTGCCAGACGGTGCGCCTGATTGACAGGCGCTGTCGCTTGGTGTTGAATGACAGCGTTGGCCTGTTATTCGCATCCGAAGGAGGTGCTTTTATGCCGCGGTTTCGGCAGGGATTCGCTTTTTCTTGTGCGGGCTGCGCTTTGGTGGTAGCCGTCGTCCTGGCAGCGTGGGCCCTGGCGGCGGTCTCGTCGGAGGCGCAGTCGGGCTCGATGCACAACTGCCCTCAGCCGGGCAAGTGGGCGATATCGGTCTGGGACGGCGCGGACGGCACGGAGACCGGCGAGGCGCTGGCGGCGTGCGGGACGGACGCGGTGGAGGTGGCCTACGCCCTCGACCCGCAAACGGGCGGGTGGCTGGGCTACTTCAAGGGTCGGCCGGAGGCCACCAAGCTGCTCACGCTGGACGGCAAGCATGGGGTGCTGGCCCTGGGGGCGATCGGCGCACCGCCGCCCACGCCGACGACCACGTCAGGGTCGCTGGCCATGCCTGGCGCCACCTATGTGGGCACGACGTCGCAGGGCCTGACCATCGAGTTCGAGGTGAGTGCCGACGGGCTAAGCATAAAGAAGGTCACATACACGGTCAGCGGCAAACAGCCCGGAGGGGAGACCTGCGATAGCCTCAACAGCTCGAGTCTCGGCCCGTCCACCGTGGGCAAGGACATCGTGGACAACAGCTTCGCCATTGTCCACAAGCTGTTCGACATGTCGGGGCACTTCGAGACGCAATCGCGGGCAACAGGCGAGCTGACGGTACATCAACCCCAGGCCGACCTGGTTCCGCCATGCGACGCAGGGCCTTTGACGTGGACGGCCACCATACCCTCGGCGTCGCCGACGGCGGTGCCATCCGGACCAGGCCAGATGCACAACTGCCCCCAGCCGGGCAGGTGGGCGATATCGGTCTGGGACGGGCCGGACGGCACGGAGACGGGCGAGGCGCTGGCCACCTGCGGGGCAGGGACGGTGGACGTGGCCTACGCCCTCGACCCGCAAACGGGCGGGTGGCTGGGCTACTTCAAGGGTCGGCCGGAGGCCACCAAGCTGCTGACGCTGGACGGCAATCAGGGCGTGCTAGCGCTGGGGAGAATCGGCGCACCGGTGCCCACGCCGACGGCTATGCCCACAGCGACGGCGACACGCACACCCACACCGACGCCGAGCCCGACGCCGACAGCTACGCCACACGGGTCATGATAGGTCGCCCGCTACCGGTCAGGTAGGACGCCCCCGTGATGAGCCATGAGGCTGATGTACGCCAGCGTCTCGAGGAGCGGGAGCGGCTCCTGTCGCCGTTCGCTGCCCGGAGCTACCAGTCGCGCGGGCGGGAGCGGCCGGAGGAGCCGTCGCCGCTGCGCACGGAGTTCCAGCGCGACCGCGACCGCATCATCCACTGCAAGGCCTTCCGCCGTCTGAAGCACAAAACGCAGGTGTTCATCGCCCCCGTGGGCGACCACTTCGTCACCCGCCTCACTCACACCCTGGAGGTGGCCCAGGTCGCCCGCACGATCGCCCGTGCCCTGAACCTGAACGAGGACCTGGCGGAGGCCATCGCCCTGGGCCACGACCTGGGCCATCCGCCCTTCGGCCACGCCGGCGAGGAGGCCCTAGCCGAGCTTCTGCCCCAGGGCTTCCGCCACGCCGAGCAGAGCCTGCGGGTGGTGGAGCGCCTGGAGAACGGCGGCCGCGGCCTCAACCTCACGTGGGAGGTGCGCGACGGCATCGTCAACAGCTCGAAGGGGCGGAAGGACATCCTGGCCGAGACCCTCGGCCTGCCGGCTACCCTGGAGGGGCAGGTCGTGCGGCTGGCCGACGCCGTAGCCTACATCAACCACGACATCGCCGATGCCGTGCGGGCGGGCATCCTGACCGAAGACGAGCTTCCGGCTGGGGTGAGCGAGGCGCTGGGGCGCGGCCACTCCCAGCGCATCGATGCCCTGGTGACCGACATCGTTGACCACTCGTGGGCGGCGACGGGCCTGGTGGCGAGCGAAGCCCCGCCGCGCATCGGCATGGGGCCATCCGTCCAGAAAGCGGCCAACGCGCTGCGGGAGTTCCTCTTCCAGCGGGTCTACCTGTGGGAGGACCGGCAGGGAGAGATGGAGCGGGCCAAGCGAGTGGTGCGGTTCCTGTTCGAGTATTATGTGGAGCGGCCGGGGGAGATCGATAGCGACTTCCTGATCGCCTCGGACCCGCCCTGGCGCCAGGCAGCCGACTATGTCGCCGGCATGACCGACCTGTTCGCCCTGAATACGGCCGCCCGCCTGGGGTTCAGGGAACAGGGGCCGTGAAGGCGAGTCTAGAAGCCATTTCAGAATTCTCTCCACACCGCCCCGTAAACGGGGCGGCATCCATGCCCCCGCCTTTGCGCCGGACGCCAGAGGACGTCCGCCTTCGGCGGAGGCGCATCCGCCTTCGGAGGACAGGCGAGGGTGGCAAGCCATTCTTGAAACTGCTTCGACTCCTCGCATAGAGGAGGCGCGTTGTTTTGGGGGGTGGCGGCAGCATTTGTCCGTAACTTTTGGCAGCAGGAGCGGTTCTATATTTTGGTGGGGCAGCCCCTGGTGTATAATCATGCCTGATCATTTGTTCGGTTGGTTATGTTATGGGCGCCGTCGATGAGGTGAAGCAGCGGCTGGACATAGTGGACGTCGTGGGCCAGTATGTCCAGCTCCAGAAGGCGGGCCGCAACTACAAGGCCATCTGCCCCTTCCACAGCGAGCGCGCGCCGTCTTTCTTCGTCTCGCCGGAGAGGCAGAGCTGGCACTGCTTCGGCGCGTGCGGCACCGGCGGTGACATCTTCTCCTTCGTGATGAAGAAGGAGAACCTGGAGTTCGGCGAGGCCCTGCGCCTATTGGCCGAGCGGGCGGGCGTGACGCTGGTGGAGCGGCGACCGGAGGAGGAAGCCGCAAAGGATAGGCTGCGCGAGGCCAATGAGGCCGCTGCTCGCTTCTATCATCGGACTCTAGTGTCCACCCCGACAGGTCGGGGGGGACAGAGGGCGAGGCGATACCTGGAGGAGCGTGGCCTGGAGATGAAGAGCATCCAGGACTTTCAGCTTGGCTACAGCCCGAGCGGGTGGGATAGCCTCTGCCAGGACCTCCGGGGGCATGGCTACGGCGGTGAGGAGCTGGTGGCGGCCGGCCTGGCCGTCGAGGGCGAGCGGGGGCTGCGCGACCTGTTTCGTCAGCGCATCATGTTCCCGATCACCGACATGCGCGGGCGAGTGGTGGGCTTCGGCGGCCGCTCGCTGCCCAGCGAGGGGGAGGAGGAGGCTCAGCCCAAGTATCTAAACACGTCCCAGACGGCCATCTTCGACAAAGGCAGCCTCCTGTACGCCCTGGACAAGGCGAAGGAGCACATCCGGCGCGAGGGTTTGGCGGTGATTGTGGAGGGATATATGGACGCCATCACCGCCCATCAGCACGGCTTCGCGAATGTGGTGGCCTCCATGGGGACAGCCCTCGGCGAGCGCCAGGTGCGCCTCCTGAAGCGTTTCAGCCGTGATGTCGTTCTGGCCCTGGACGCTGATAGCGCTGGTCAGGAGGCAACACTGCGGGCGGTGGAATACCAGGACCTACTGGAGCGGGACATCCGGGTGCTCATTCTGCCCGAGGGCCGCGATCCTGACCAGGTGATTCGAAGCGATCCGGAGGCCTGGTCAGCCCTGCTGGCAGGCGCCCAGCCGCTGCTGGACTACAAGTTCGAGGCGGTGAGCTCCGCCCTCGACCTCTCTCAGCCGCGGCAGCGCTCGCAGGCGGTGGATGAGCTGCTGCCGCTGCTGGCGGCCATCAGCGATAGGATTGTGCAGGCCCATTACTTGCAGCGGCTGGCCCGCCTGGCTGGGGTGCGGGAAGAAGCCCTGCACCAGATGCTCGTTCGCCGCGGCCGCAAGCAGAGTCGTGGCAGGGAGGCAACTGCCCAGGGGGAGGCCGTGGCGGGGGCGAGGCCTCTGCGCGACATGCGGGAGGAGTACTGCCTTGCTCTCCTCCTGCGCTACCCCGAGCTGCGGGAGGACGGTCTGGCCCTATCGCCGGACGCTTTCTGGCACAGCGAGAATCGCCAGCTACTGCAGGCCTGGCAGGAGTGCCCCGATGTGGAGGAGATGCGCCAGACCATTGCCGTGGAGCTGGAAGAGCACCTCCAGCGGATAGCGGCGATGAATGTCCCGCCCTTCGGCGAGCAGAAGGCGAAGGCCGCCCTGCACGATTGTCTGCGTCGCTTGGAGCAGCGAGACCTGGAGGCGATAAAGCAAGCTAGCAGTGCTGCTCTGGCCGCTCGCGAGGCCGAAAGCGGCCCGACCGGCGTCGACGAGCTGGCGGCGGCCGCTCAGGCCTGGCGATCGGGCTCGCCGCCCGAGGAGATTGAGTCGGGAGAGGTGGTACAGACAGCCACCCTGCTCCGGAGGGATACGGAAATAGGCATACAACTGCATCGAAGTAGTAAAATAGAGATAGATGAGGAGGAGGAGTTCGCGGACAATGGCCCGCAGGTGGAAGTGAATGGCTGATCTCTTCGAGAAGGGAGATCGATTTCAGGATTTTCTGTTTCGCCGGAAGCGCGCGGGCCACGACGCCGCTGATGACCTCTCCGAGGACACTAGCGAATCGGAAACGGATGACGAGTTCGTGGAGGAAAAGGTGGAACGTCTGTTGACCGAGGATGAGGATGACATTTTGGAACATAAGGAGGGGCCCTTGCCTCGTCTGACCCACGAGATACCGCTGGTGCTGAGGGAGTGGCCAGAGACTGGGATGGTGGCCAAGCTGAAGGATAAGGAGGGAGTCGAGGTTGACCTCGAGCTGGGGGAGCAGGAAGGCATCGACGACCCTGTGCGGATGTATCTCCGCGAGATCGGCAAGGTGCATCTTCTCACCGCCCAGGATGAGAAGCGACTCGCCCGTCAAATGGAGGATGGCAAGCATATTCAGCGCCTGGAGAAGAACTGGCAGGAGATCAACGGCCAGCCGCCCACGGCGGCGGAGGTTATGAGCGTTCTCCTGGGGGAGGTGCACCGTCTGTCGCCGGTCAGAGATGTGGTGGCCAAGGCCCTGGGTCTCAAGGGGCTCCCCCTGGCTCGTCTCATCGGCGAACCCGCCTTTCGCCAGGCCGTGGACGGGGAGATCGACCAAGGGCTGGCTGCCCTCGTGCCGGAGAGCCTTTCCATGGACCATGCAGAGGCAGAGCGCTCGCTGGTTCGTCTGTCCATCGTCACTCACATTCTCACGCCAGAGCTGGTGGCCCTGGCCATGGTGGCTGGCGGCAGTGAGAAGGCTATTCTGCCGCCCAAGAGTGACCTGACCGAGAAGCTGTCTCACTATGAGGATCGCTTCCGCAGCCATTTCCTGAAGGTCAAGGAGGATGGTTTCAGGGGAGAGAAGCGCCTGACCGAGGCCAACCTCAGACTGGTGGTCAGCGTAGCCAAGAAGTACATCGGGCGGGGCATGTCCCTGCTGGACCTCATCCAGGAGGGCAACATCGGCCTCATCCGGGCGGTGGAGAAGTTTGACTACCGCAAGGGCTACAAGTTCAGCACCTACGCTACCTGGTGGATCCGTCAGGCCATCACCCGCGCTATCGCCGACCAGGCGCGCACCATCCGCATTCCTGTGCACATGGTGGAGACGATCAACAAGCTGGTGCGAGTCAGCCGCCGCTTG